>CAZBEP010000074.1:0-7838 GCA_964490925.1 uncultured Eggerthellaceae bacterium
TCCGCCGCCCGCCACCCCGCGCTCGCTGCGCCGCCTCGCCTCCGCCGCCCGCCTTCCGGGCGCGCCGCCCGCAGGCGCGGGGGCGGCCTTCCTGCCTCTCTCCGGAGGCCGCCCCCTGCGGCGCGCCGTCGTTCCGCCGCCCGCCACCCGGCCGATGTGCCCCCTTGTTCGGTCGTTTTTGCTGTGCTATAGTTGTAAGGCTTTTGCACAGAAGCTTTCAGAGCGTAACGGAGTTGATAACGATGTCGAAGGTTTGCGAAATCTGCGGAAAGGCCCCGGCCGCCGGTCGGAGCATCAGCCACTCCCATCGCGTGACCAATCGGATGTTCCGACCGAACATCCAGAAGATCACGATCAAGGACGGCAAGGGCCGCGTCCGCAAGGCGAACGTCTGCACGCGCTGCATGAAGGCCGGCAAGGTCGAACGCGCCTAGCCGCCCCGCCCTCAGCCTCATCGACCACTGCGCCTCACTTACGTTTGCATCCGCTCCGGCACGGGACGGATTTGGGCGCGAGCAATCAATCATCGTTTCCCTAGCCGCCCCGCCCGCAGCGCCGACTGTGTCGGATGAGAAAGAAAAGCCCGCTCATGCGGGCTTTTTTCGCTTCGGGGCCTGCCCGCCCCGGTCGAAGCTTCCCGCATGCGGAGATCGTAGGGAGCAGCGCGGCCTGCCCTTCGCGCGTGGCCTGCCGCCTTTCGCATGCGCTATACTGAGCTGCTGGCACGCTGGTTCCCGTGCGTGGGAAGCCCGCGCCCCCCAGGGAGAAAGGACCGCTATGACCAGGACTGTACCAGGCGCCCTTCACGTCGCCAACGACGTGCTTGCCGACATGGTCGGCAACGCGGCCCTCGAATGCTACGGCGTCGTCGGCATGGCCGCCCCCACCGCCGCCGACGGCATCGCGAAGATCCTTCCCGCGTCCCGTCTGCGCCGGGGCATCCTCGTCGAGTCGCGCGAGGCCGGCGTTCACGTCGACCTCTACATCGTCGTCGAGCACGGCACGAACATCAACGCCGTGTGCCAAAACCTCATCGACCGCGTGAGCTTCGTGCTCGCCGAGTACGCGCGCGCCCCCCTTGACGGCATCGATGTGCACGTCCAGGGCATCAAGGTACACAAATAGGCGGCTCGGCCGCCGCAGAGCCGCGGGCCGCGCGGGGCGCGCGGAGATCCCCCCTAACCCAAGAGAAAGACCCGGCAACCATGTCTGACACGCGAGAGCCATTCACCCGAAACGAGGTCCTGAACGCCGTCGCGGCGGCGAGCAAGGAGCTGTCGTCCCGCAAAGAGGAGATCAACCGCCTCAACGTATTTCCCGTCCCCGACGGGGACACGGGGACGAACATGTCGCTCACGCTTGAATCGGTCGTAGGCAACCTTGCGGCGCTGCCCATCCAGGCGAACGCGCACGACGTCCGCAAGGCGATCACGACCGGCGCCCTCATGGGGGCGCGCGGCAACTCGGGCGTCATCACCTCGCAGATCCTCCGCGGGCTGTGCGAGGGGGCGGAATCCGCCGACTCCTTCGATTCGCAGACGATCGCGGCGGCCCTCGAGTGCGCCGTCGAGGTCGCCTTCCAGGCGGTTCGCAAGCCCGTCGAAGGGACGATCCTCACCGTGCTGCGCGACGCGGCCGACGCGGCCAGGCATGCGCGTAAGAAGAAGCTGTCCGCGCCAGACGCGCTCGAGGCGATCGTGGAGGAGGCTTACGCCTCGGTGAGGCGCACTCCCGAGCTGCTGCCCATCCTCAAGGAGAACGCCGTCGTCGACGCAGGCGGCTACGGACTCGCCATCCTCTTTGATGCGTTCGCGTCCGCCCTGCTCGGCAAAGGCGGCACGATGGTCGATGAGCTCGCCTTCGCGCGCGACGCAGAGCCGAAGGTCGCCATCGAGCAGATCAACGACTGGGAGGGCTCTGCCTACCGCTACTGCAACGAGTTCCTGGTCGATTCCGACACGCTCGACCGGGACGACGCGCTCGAGTTCCTGGCCACGATGGGCGACTGCGAGCTTGTCGTCGGGTCGATCCCGAAATTCAAGGTGCACGTGCATTCGAACCACCCCGACCAGGTGCTTTCGTACTTCCTCGCGCGCGGGCAGATCTCCGAGGTGTTCATCCACAACATGCAGCTGCAGTCGGCAGCGCGCACCGAGGCGATCGCCGCCGAGCAGGCGGCAAGGCCCTCCGAGCCCAAGCCGATCGGCTTCGTCGCCGTTGCGGTGGGCGAGGGCAACGCGAGGATTCTCGAAAGTCTCGGGGTGGACGTCGTCGTGTCGGGCGGTCAGACGATGAACCCCTCGACGAAAGACCTCCTCGATGCCATCGAGCGCGTGAACGCCGAGGCCGTCGTCGTCCTGCCGAACAACTCGAACATCGTCATGACCGCCCAGTCCGCAGCCGAGCTGTCGGGAAAGCCCTGCGGCGTCGTGCCGACGAAAAGCGTCCCGGCCGCCTTCGCGGCGATGTTCGGCGTCGACGAGGGGGCGTCGCTCGAGGAGAACGTCGAGTCGATGACCGACGCGCTCTCCGAGGTGCGCACCGGCGAGGTGACGCATGCGATCAAGGACGCGAAAGACGCTCACGACAACCCGATCAGGGAAGGCGACGTCATCGGCATCGCGGAGGGCTCCATCGAGGCGGTCGGCTCGGACATCTCCGACGTCGCGCTCGCCGTGCTCGCGTCGCTCGACGCCGACGACGCCGACACCTGCACGCTGCTTGCCGGAGAGGGCTTCTCCGACGCCGACCTCGAGGCGCTCGTCGCGCGCATCGAGGTCGCCTACAAAGACATCGAGGTCGACGCGCACCGGGGCGACCAGCCGCTGTACCCCGTCGTCCTGTCTGTCGAATAGGGGCGCAGCGAAGCACGGTGGCGAAGGCGAAGCCAGAGGGGACGGCGCAGCGGGCTGCGGGCGCAAACTACGACCGCACGGCGGCGACGCTCGCCCTCGACGAGCCGGTGAGCCGCGTGCGCCTCGCAAGCTCGCAGCGGGCGCGCGCGCTCGGCGCGCTCGGCGTCTCGACGGTGCGCGACCTCGTGACGCACTATCCGCGCCGCTACCTCGACCTCTCCCAGGTCGCGACGATCGCCGAAGCCGCCGTCGGCGCCGAGCTCACGATCGTCGCCGACGTCTACGAGGTTCGCCTCAAGCACCCGAAGCCCCGCCTGTCGCTCACCGAGATCACGCTCACGGACGGTACGGGCACCCTCATCGTGACGGCGTTCCGCCAGCCATGGCTCGCCGACCGCCTCTCTGCGGGCGACCGCGTGGCGGTGGCGGGCAAGGTCGAGTTCGACTACGGCTTCAAGCGGATGACGAACCCCTTCGTCGAATCCGTCGCGGCCGGGCAGGCAGGCCCGGCCGCAGGGCGCGGCGGGGCTGCGGGCATGGTCGTGCCTGTGCACCCCGCATGCGAGCAGGTGTCCGCGACGATGATGCGGCGCCTTGTCGCCAACGCGCTCGACCTCGTCGCGGGCTGCTACGACCCGCTGCCCGTCGAGCTGCGTGCGAAGTACCGCCTCATGAGTCGCGGGCGTGCGCTTGCGGCCATCCACTTCCCCGAGACGACGGCGGAGGCCGCCGAGGCGCGCCGGCGCCTCGCGTACGAGGAGCTGCTCGTGCTCGAGCTCGCGCTCATGACCGACGCGCAGGCCCGCGCCGCCGGGTCGGAGCCCGTTGCGCACGTCGTCGACGGCCCGCGCCTGCGCGCCCTCGCCGCAGCGCTGCCGTTCTCGCTCACGGAGGACCAGGCCCGCGCCCGCGACGACGTGCTCGCGCAGCTTTCGGCGCCGCGCTGCGCGAACCACCTCGTGCTCGGCGACGTCGGCACGGGCAAGACGGTCGTCGCCGCCTTCGCGCTCGCCGCCGCTTCGGACACGGGGAGCCAGGCGGTTCTCCTCGCGCCGACCGAGGTGCTCGCGCGCCAGCATGCCGACGGCCTCGGGGAGCTGTTCGACCGGGCGGGCATCACCTGGGAGCTGCTCGTCGGCTCGACGCCGCCGGCCGAGCGCGCGGCGATCCTCGAGCGCGCGGCGAGCGCCACCGTCGACGTGCTCGTCGGCACGCACGCGCTCCTCGAGCCCGACGTGCGCCTCGCAAACTGCACCCTCGTCGTCATCGACGAGCAGCAGCGCTTCGGCGTGGAGCAGCGCGCGGCGGCGCTCGCGAAGGGCACCGCCCCCGACGCGCTCTACCTCACGGCGACGCCGATCCCCCGCACGCTCGCCCTCGCGCTGTTCGGCGACCTCACGCTGTCCTACCTCACGCAGCGCCCGCGCGCGGCGGCGCGGCGGACGACGAGGGTGCTGCGCCGCGACGAGCAGGGGCTTGCCTACGACGCGGCGCGCGCTGCGGCGGCGCGCGGCGAGCGCGCCTACGTGGTGTGCCCGCTCGTGGGGGAGAAGGCGCCTCGCCCGCCGGAGGGGAAGGGCGCCGAGAAGGCGGCGGCGCGCGGCGCGGGGCGCCTCGGGGAGGAGCGCTACGAGTACGCTTCGATCAGCATCGAGGACGATGCCGACTTCGACTCCGGCGGCAGCGTCGCGGCGGCCGAGCAGAAAGCCGCCGCCCTGCAGCGGACGGTCTTTCCCGATGCGCACGTCGGGCTTTTGCACGGCAGGCTCAAGGCGGCAGAGAAGCGCGCCGTCATGGACAGGTTCCGCTCGGGCGAGACGAGCGTGCTCGTCGCGACGACCGTCATCGAGGTCGGCGTCGACGTGCCCGACGCGACGGTCATGATCGTCGAGGACGCGGACCGCTTCGGCCTCTCGCAGCTCCATCAGCTACGCGGGCGCGTCGGGCGCGGGGAGAAGCCGGGCGAGGTATTCCTCGTGTCGTCGTCGAAGTCGGAGGCCGCCCTCGAGCGGCTCGCCGCGATGGAGCGCACCGACGACGGCTTCGAACTCGCCTCCTTCGACCTGTCGCTGCGCCGCGAGGGGGACATCCTCGGGAACCGGCAGCACGGAGCCTCCTCGCTCAAGCTCGTCAACATCGTGCGCGACCGGGCGATCGTCGAAGCCGCGCACGGGGACGCCGCGGCGCTGCTCGCGGCCGACCCGGAGCTTGCGGCGCCGGAGCACCGGGCGCTCGCTCGCGAGGCGCGCCTCGCGCGGCGCGGAGGCCCGCGCCGGGGCGGCTGACGGATGCGGAAGGCGAGGCGATGAGGATCGTTGCGGGAATGTGGCGCGGACGGACGATCGACGCGCCGAAGGGCGCCGGCACCCGCCCGACGGCCGACCGCGTGCGCGAGTCGCTCATGAGCGCGCTCGCGAGCGCGCGGGGGGGCTTCAACGGAGCCGTCGTGCTCGACCCGTTCGCGGGTTCGGGCGCCCTCGGACTCGAGGCGCTCTCGCGCGGGGCGGCCTGCGCGTGGTTCTTCGAGTCCGACCGCGCGGCGGTCGGCGTGCTCAGGCGCAACGTCGATCGGCTCGGCTGCGGCGGCGCGGCGACGATCCGGGCGGCCGACGTGTTCTCCGCGCCGCCGCCGCGCCCGCAGACCCCCTTCGACCTTGTGCTGCTCGACCCTCCCTACAAGACCGATCCGATTGCGGTGTTCGCCTTGCTTGACCGCATTGCGGATGCCGGGGCGCTCGCCCCGGGGGCGCTTGTGTCCTACGAGCATGCGCTCGCCGACGACGTGGCGGCCGCCGCCGGGGCGGCCCGCGCGGAGTGGCGCCGCCGCGCAGGCAAGAAGTACGGTAAGCTTGCCGTCGATCTCTTCGAGCTGCGCGCCGAAGGGTCGGTCGGCGGACGGCGCGGCGAGGGAGCCGGGGAAGGCGGGGGATAGCGATGGAAAAGCCCACGAAGGCGGTTCGCGCGCTCACACCGGGAACGTTCGACCCGATCACGAGCGGGCATCTCGACGTCATCACGCGCGCCGCGCAGATGTTCGACGAAGTGGTCGTCGCGGTGGCAGCATCGCCGAACAAGCATCCGCTGTTCACCCTCGAAGAGCGCGCAGCGCTCGTGAGCGAGGCGACGGCGCACCTCGAAAACGTGGGCGTCGAGCCCTTCCGCGGCCTGCTCGTCGACTTCGCCCGCGAGATGGGCGCGGGCGTGGTCGTCAAGGGCCTGCGCGCGATCACGGACTTCGAGTACGAGTTCCAGATGACCGCCATCAACTACCAGCTTTCCGAGGGCCTTGAGACGGTATTCATCATGTCGCCGCCGCGCTACATGTATCTCTCGAGCTCGGTCGTCCGCGAGATCGCGAGTCTCGGCGGCGACGTCGAGCCGTTCGTGCCGCCCTGCGTGCTCGCAGCGTTTAAGCGGAAGTTCGGGTAGCGCCGGAAGGCCGCACGGGCACCCTCCTCGCCCCGCAGCGTGCGGCTCCGGCCACGGGGTCTTCCCTCCCATGCGCCCGCCTGCCGCCTGCCCGCCGCCCTCGCGGCGAAGGCCGTTCGCCTATGCGTTTGGACGGTGGCGTTCTGCAATGGTAAGATCAAGGCAGCACCCCTTTTCCACGTCTTTTCCATCCGACGATGGGATGAGAGCGGAAACATCGACCCCAAATGCGGTAGCATGTCGCAGAGTGGATTCTTCTCCGTGCGTGCGGCTCTCGGCCGATCGCCGCTCCTTTTACGAGACGGCCATTGCCGACCCAGGCCAGCAGACAACCAAAGACGGCACGAGCGAGGGATCCCGATGCGCTTTATACCGTCTCTCATCAATGAAGGGGATACCGAAGGCTCCCGCGCACGGAGGAAAGGGAAGCATATGAAGGTTTGGCAGCAGATGCTTCGGGAGAGTCATCGAGACATCCGCGAGATGCGCGATTATCTGCGCCTCACCGATTCCGAAGCGCGCGACCTCCAGGCCGTTGCCGACGTCTACCCGGTGTGCGTGCCCGACTACTACCTCGGCCTCGTGGATCCTGCGGATCCGGACGACCCCATCCGCAAGATGTGCATTCCCGCAACCATCGAGTCGTCCGCGAACGGCAGCGCCGACACGAGCGGCGAGGGCGAAAACACCGTCATTCCCGGCATGCAGCACAAGTACCGCCAGACCGTGCTCATCCTCTCCACCGACCGGTGCGCCATGTACTGCCGCCACTGCTTCCGCAAGCGCATGGTCGGCCTGAACTCCGGCGAGGTGGCCGCGCGCCTGCCCGATATGGAGGACTACGTGCGCGCCCATCCCGAGATCGACAACGTGCTCGTCTCCGGCGGAGACTCCTTCCTCAACCCCAACGCCGTGATCGAGGAGTACCTGCGCCGCTTCGCCCCGATCGAGCATATCCGCTTCATCCGCTTCGGCACGCGCACCCCGGTCACCCTGCCGCAGCGCGTCACCACAGACGACGGCGAGCTCACCGATCTGCTCGCGCGCTATAGCGAGGTGAAGAGCATCGTCGTGGTGACGCAGTTCAACCATCCGCGCGAGGTGACGCCCGAGGCTGCGGCCGCCGTGCGCGAGCTGCGCGCGGCCGGATGTCTGGTGCGCAACCAGACGGTGCTCCTCAAAGGCGTCAACGACGCGCCGGCGACGTTGGCCGAGCTTATGGGCCGCCTCACGGGCATCGGCGCCACTCCGTACTACGTGTTTCAGTGCCGCCCGGTGCGCGGGGTGAAAAACCAGTTCCAGCTACCGCTCTACTCCGGCATGGAGGTCGTCGACGGCGCGCGGGCGCTTCTGAGCGGGCCCGAGAAGGCGTTCCGGTACGCCATGAGCCATCCCACGGGCAAGATCGAGATCCTCGGCCGGGCGGGGGAAGGCCGCGGGCTTTTCAAATACCATCAGGCGAAACACGACAGCGACCAGGCGCGCATCTTCACCGCGCCCGTGGCAGACGACCAGTGCTGGCTCGACGACCCCTTCGAGAGCGCACCCCTCGGC
>CAZBEP010000075.1:0-7734 GCA_964490925.1 uncultured Eggerthellaceae bacterium
GCGTCGGTCGGCCCGAAGTAGCCCGTGAGGGCGCCGGAGGCGTCGCGGTAGCCCGACAGAAGCCCGAGGTCGCTCGCCCGGTCGATCCAGGCATGGCTCCAATGGCCTTCGTCCGGCATGTCGTGGAAGTCCGTCCGCGCGAAGGCCGTGGCCGGGATCGCGAGGGCGGCGAGCGCCGCCGCCAGAAGAGCGGAGATCGCGCGCGAGACGCGCGCCTTGGAAGTCGCAGTCCTGCCCATGTTGCGCACCTTTCCCTGTCGCCGCCGAGGGATGCGGCCCGTCCGTCGCGGCCCGCCCCTCGGCCGCGCCCTCGGTTGGCGGGCGACGTCCCGCTGCGCGCTGGGCTGGATGCGCGGGACGCGTCGCGCATCGGGGCCAGACCCCCTCCGCGCGCCCCTCCCGCACGCGTTATTACTTACCACATATTGCGAAAGACAGCAAGCGAAAGGAGCACCCCAGATGGCAAGAAGCAACGACTCGCCCGCCGCCGCCGCACGGACGCCGGGCGCCCTCGCGCGCGCCGCGCGCGCCCTCCTCGCCTTCGTCCTCGCCCTCGGCGCGGCCCCGCAGCTTTCCTCCGCCCCCGAGGCGTGGGCCGCCCCCGCAGAGATAACCCGCGTGGCCGACGACGAATGGGAGCCCGCCGGCTACGGGGAGTCGATCGAGTGGACGGACGTGCAGGCCGTGTCGGGTTTTGTCTCGATTCCCTACGATGAAGAAAACACGAGAGACTATCCCGGTATCACCCAGTACTACCGCATCAGCGACGAGAGCACGATCCGCAACTACGCAACAGGGGCGGGCTACGCCGCCTTCCTCGACGACAACACCGGCTTCGGGACCTACTCGCTGCGCTTCACGGGCGGCGAGTACGACGGGCGCGCGGTGGACATGATCGTGACCCTCGAGTCCTGGAACGTCGAGGAGCCCTGGTACGGCTGGGAGGGGCACCACCACTACGGCGACTACCCGACCTTCCAGCCAGGCGTCTACGTCGCGCTCGAATACGACCCCTACGCCCTCTACTCGGGCGAGCTCAACCTGCCCGACGACGGCGCCCACAACAACGTCAACTTCTACACGGTGGGCCTGACCGAGCTCACGGTCTCCATCGCGTGGGTCTATTCCGGCACCGACGAGCCCGCCGAGGTCAAAGGGCACTTCACCTGCATCGACCTCGACGCGGGGCAGTCCTTCGCCTACGACGGGGCCGTCGTCGGCGCCCGCATCCTCGACGCCAACGACTTCCTCTCGACGGACGGGACGAAGGCGACCGCGCCGGACGACCCCCTCGTCGAGGACGCGTCCGTCGACTTCGAGGCGTACGGCAAGGGCCTCGTGACCGCCTACTACGACACGACGGAGGAGGCCGGAAACCTCGGAGAGCCCGCCGTCGTGAGCTTCGGCACGTCGTGGCCCGGCTATTACTCCGACGGCCCCGAGACCACGGAGAGCTTCTTCGCGCTCACGACCGAGTTCCTGACCGCCACCTACGAAAAGGACCCGCCCGGCGGCGAGAAGACCGCCGACAAGGAGTCCGGCGCCTCCGTCGGCGACGAGATCACCTACACGATAGACTTCGAGGTGTTCAACTGGGGCGAGAACGCGCGGCTCGGCTGGCGCTACGAAAGCCTGGAAGTCGTCGACGCGCTGCCGGCCGAGCTTTCCTACGTCGACGGCTCGGGGTATCTGGTCGACGCCGACGGTCGCGCGGTCGAGGGCGCGGGCGAGGTCGTCTACTCGAGCGGCGACAACACCGTGCGCTTCGAGTTCTCGGCAAGCTTCCTCGAAACCCTCGACCTGCTCGGGCAGACCTACTCGTTCGTGTTCAAGGCGGTTCTCACCGAGTATCCCGCCGACGGCTCGCTGAGCGTCGAGAACGACGCCTCGGTCATCCACAACCGCGATTTCGTTGTGGGCGACCTCTACGTCCGGACCGAGCTCGTCGAGCCCGTCCTGTCGGTCGACAAGACCGCCGACGCCTACGAGTACGAGGTCGGCGACGTGATCACCTTCACGGCCGTATTCGAGCAGACCGCGGCGAACGCCCAGGCGCGCGGCACGGTGCTCTCCGACGACCTGCCGACCGGCCTCGAGCTGATCGAGTCGTCGGTCACGGCGACCGGGCCTCCCGGCATGCCGCAGCCCGCCTTCTCGGACAACGGCTGGTCGTACGACATCGACAAGCTCGACTACGGCTACGCGGTCGTCGTCACCTACCAGGCGATCGCCACGTCGTCGGGCAACGGCTACGAGATCGTCAACAACGCGGCGGCCCGCGCGATCAACGCCACGGGCGCCGACGACCCGGCGGAGGTGTGGATCAACACCGCCGACGTGAGCGTCGCCAAGTCGGTCGACCGCTACGAGGGCTACGTCGGCGCGTCCGACGCAGACCCCGGCTTCTTCGAGTACGCCGTGACCGTCGCGAACGACAAGGAGGGCACGATCGCCCGCAACGTCGTCGTGACCGACGACACGCTGCCCGAGGGCATGGTTCTCGGGACCAACGCCAACGGCTCGCTCATGGTCGCGCTCTACGAGGACGGCGAAGAGCTCGAGACGTCGTGGACGGGCGACGCCGCGACGGGCACGCTCTCAAGCGTTTCCGAGCCGGTGGCAGAGGAAGACTACATCCACAACCAGACGCAGACGATCACGCCGACGTGGACTCTGACGCCCGAGGGCACAGGCTGGCGGCTTGCGATCGACAGCCTGGGCTACGGCCAGACGGTGACGGTCGTCTACCGCGCCTACCCCGACTCCTCCGTCGCCGGTTGGGAGATCGTCAACGAGGCCACGGCCGAGGCGGACAACGACCCCGACGGCGACGAGGACGACGCGCTCGTTTGGGTGAACCAGCCCGAGCTCGTGATCGAGAAGACCGCCTCCAACGACACCTTCACGGTCAACGACGTCGTCACGTACCACGTCACCATCACGAACGCGACCGCCGGCTCGGTCGGTCGCAACCTGGTCTTCGCCGACCTCGTCGGCACGGAGGGCGTCGAGCTTCTGCGCGAGTCCGTCCACGTGTACGACTCCGAGGGCAACGAGATAACGGACTCCTGCAAGATCACGTACGACCACGAGTCTGCTGACTTCATCATCGAGACGTACCGCACGATCGTCTCCGAGGAAGACTCCTACACGCGCTGGGAGGCGGGCGAGGAGACCGCGGTCGACGCCAAGAACCCGCTCGGCATCACGTCCGAGACCCTGATCACCGTCGAGTACCGCGTCCAGATCCAGGACGCCGACCTCGCCGGCAAGACCGTGGAGAACACGGCTTACGCCGAGGCCGACGAGCCGAACACCGAGACCTCAGACGACGAGACCGTCAACGTCAAGGGCGCGAGGCTCGTCACGACGAAGGCGGCCGACAAGGACGCCTACGAGGCCGGGGAGACGGCCCGCTACACCGTGACGACCACGCAGACGCGCGAGGACGTCACGGCCAAGAACGTCGTCGTCGCAGACGCGCTCGACGATCCCGAGTCCCTGTCGATCGTCGAGGGCACGCTCGTCGTCTACGGCCCCGACGGGGAAGCCCTCGCGGACGCGGTCGTGACCTACGACTACGACGATCACGGCTGCATCGTCGGCTACACGGCCGAGACCGGCCTCGAGCTCGCCGACGAGGAGACGGCCACCGTCACCTACGACGCGATCGCCAAGGCCGCGGCCGAGTCGGCGCGCAACGTCGCGTCGTCGTCCGCCGACAACGCGATCGGCAGCTCCGCCGTCGAAGAGGTCGTCATCGTCGATCCGTACGCGGTCGTCGAGTTCGAGAAGTCGGTCGACGCCAACGCCGCTCGCGTCGGCGACGCCGTGACGTATGCGCTCACCGCCGTCGTCGTCGAGAACGACGCCCAGAACCTCGTCATCGGCGACCACTCGCTGCCCGACGGCATGCCGATCGATTTCACCAACATCACGCTCACCGTCGACGGCCAGGGCCGCGTGCCAACCGTCGTGGCGGACGGCAACGGCTTCGACCTGTACGTAGGCACGGTTTCCGCCGGGTCCGTCGCCGTGGTGACGTACCAGGCCGCCGTCGAGGACGAAGAGCTCGTCGGCACGACGGTCGTAAACACCGCGATCCTCGACGCGGACAACCTCGAAGAGCCGTTGACGGACTACGCCTACGTGACGATCTACGAGGACGAGCCCGAGATCGAGTTCGCCAAGTCGGCTGACGCGGAAGAGGTCGCCGTGGGCGGCGCCGTGACCTACACGGTGTCCGCGACCGTCGCGTCGGGCGACGCGAAGAACGTCGTCGTCTCCGACACGTCGCTGCCGTCCGGCATGCCCATCGACCTCGACGCGATCTCGGTCGCCGTCAACGGGCAGACTGCGGATTCCTTCACCGCCACGATCATAGGCAACGGCTTCCAGATCGCTTTCGGGAACCTCTCAGAGGGGGATACGGTCGAGGTCGCCTACACGGCCGCCGTCGAGGACGCGAGCCTCGCCGGCACGACGGTCGTAAACACCGCGATCCTCACGTCGGACTCGCTCGACGATCCGATCGAGGACGCGGAGGAAGTCGTCGTCATCGACGGCGACCCTACGGCGACCATCGCCAAGACGGCCGATGCGGAGACGGCGAGCCCCGGAGACGCGATCTCGTACCTGATCGCCGTCGAGGTCGGGCTTTACGACCTTACCGAGGTCGTCGTGATCGACGACACGCTGCCCGAAGGCACGACCGTTGTCGACGGCACGCTCGAGGTGGCGGTTGACGGCGTTGCGGTCGAGGCCGGAACGGTCTCTGACGGCAACGACATCGTGGTCGCGTTCGAGACGCTTCCCGCAGGCAGCGTCGTCGAGATCTCCTACGACGTCCTCGTGTCCGAGGACTACGAGGGCGACGAGATCGTCAACGTCGCGATCCTCGACGCGGGCAACCTTCCCGAGCCGCAAAGCTCCGAGGTCGTCGTCGAGGTCGATGCGCCCGGAGCCGGGGTTCCCGAGGGCGAGGAGACGACCGACCCGAAAGGCTCGGAGAGCAGCCTCGACAAGACGGGCGACGAGATCGTCTCCTGGCTGTCCCAATACGGCATCTGGGTGCTCGTCGCGCTCGCGTGCGCGACGGGAGGCGTCTACCTGCTCTCCCGTTCGCGCTTCGACGCCGAGAGAGCCGAGGGCGATGACGAAGGAGGCGACGAAACCTCTTAGACCTTGGCTCTCGCTCGTACGCTTCAAGGGGAGGGGCCTCGTCTTGCGCGCGGCCCCTCCCGCCCGCAAAGGAGGTGTTCGGATGGAGACCAACCCGCGCTCGGTCTGGATTTTGCTCGCGCTCGCGGACGCGGCGTTGTGGGGCGCTCTTTTGGGCCTTTTCGGAGCGCCTGCGATCGCTGTCGGGGCATGCGCCCTCGTCGTCGCGCCCACGGTGCTTGCCGCAGGTGCCCTCTGCGCCGCCGCCGGGAGGGAGCAGAACGAGGAAAGCCTATGACCGCGCACACGAGACAGAAACGCGTTCGAGCCCGGATCATCGTCGGGATCGGCCTCTGCATCCCCCTCGTCGTCGTCATCGGCATGCTCGCGTCGCTGGCCGTACCCTACGTGATCGGGGGAATGTCGGCCGAGCGCGTGGCGTCCTTCGCGACGGCGAGCGAAGAGCCTGCAAGCGGCGGCGGCGCGCCCGCCGCCGCTACGGTCGCGGTCGATTGGGACGGCCTTTTGGCGTCCAACCCCGACACGATAGGCTGGATCTACGTGCCGGACACGGCCATCGACTACGCCATCGTGCAGGCGCGCTCGGACTATCCCCAACGATACCTCTACTACGACTTCTACGGTTCGAGCAACTACCACGGCTGCCCCTACGTCGCGGCCCCGTGCGAGCCCTACGGCGGCATAGACTCGCTGTTCCCCGTGATCTACGGGCACCATCTGATCGACGGCACGATGTTCTCCGACTTCGCGAAGTACGGCGACCGCTCCTACGCCGAGGCCCACCGCACGATCTACGTCTACACGCCGACCGAGACCAGGACGCTTCGCGTCGTCGCGGCCAACGTCGTGAACGCCGACTACGAGTCTATCGCCGACGGCTTCGAGACGCAGGCGGAGCTTGCCGCCTACATCGAAGAGAAGCTTGCCGAGAGCGAAGTGGTCCTAGAGCAGCCCGAAGACCCGGGCCGGGTGTACGCGCTCATCTGCTGCTCGTACCAGGGGAACAACTCGCGCACGATCGTGTATGCCGTCGACGAGTCGGTCGAGGCGACGAACGCGAACCTATGAAGGCGGAGATCACCCTGCCGCCTCACGCTTCGATGTAGGCGGCAAGCTACGTCTGCCGATTGACAAAATAGAGGCCTATTACTACTATAATTGGTAAAAAAGCCAAGGATTGTCAATACCAAGAGGTGGACACGTGGCTATTCGGAAGTTCCTCGAAGAGACGGAGGTTTTCACACCCGCCGAGCTTCTCGCCGCGTGCGGGGACGGATCGACGAACCGCAATCTTCTGTCGCGGGCCGTCAAGCGGGGTAACGCCGTCAGAATCGCTCCGGGCCTCTATGCGAGCAACGCCGGCGGGCGGCGCGCGCTTGACGCCGACCCGTTCCTTATCGTTGAGAAAGCGGCCCCTGACGCCGTGTTCTGCTACGAGACCGCCCTTTCGTTCTTCGCGGGTCAGCAAGACGTGAGTCGCAACGTCTCGTTTTACTCCTCCGTTCGAAAGCGCGGTTTCAGGTGGTCGGGCATGACATACCGGGCGTTTCCGATGCCGCCCGCACTCGATACCACCGTCACGCTTTACGGCTTCGCCCGCACCGCCGTCTCGACCTCTCTTGAGCAAACCATCGTAGACTGCCTTGCCCATCCCCTGCGCGCCGGTGGCACAGAAGCGTTTCTGCGCTGCATGTCGAACGTCATGTTCCTCAATACCGCCAAGCTCGTCGACCTCGCGCTTGCCGCAGGGCCGTCCACATCAGCGAAGGCGGGCTGGCTGCTTGAGCGGCGCGCGGACGACTGGGAGGTTTCCGCCGCGCAGCTGGAAAGACTTGCGTCGTCGCTTTCCGCCGGGCCGTATTTCTTCGCCGGACGCGAGGCGGCGAAGTGGGGGTCTTGGAACGCGAGATGGAGGCTTTACCTGCCCGATCAAGAAGAAAACCTTGAAAGGTGGCTACGCGAATGAACCGATCTGCGCAGCGGGAGATATACAGCAAGGAATCATGGGACAAGGCGACCCGCATCCTGTTGTTTCTCGACAGGCTCGGTCAAAGCCCTATAGGGAGCGACCGCATATACCTTCATGGTGGCACGGCTTTGAACTCTTTCATTCTTTCGCCCCATCGCCTGTCGCTTGACGCCGATATCAACTACCTCGGCTCCACGCTGGGCCAAGCCGACCGCGCGACGGTGGAGCGGACTTTACGCAGTGTCGCTGAATCTCTCGCTTATCACGTCGAAGCAGGAAAGGAGGGTCACGCAGGAAGAACGTTCAAGTTCGTCTATCAACCGGACTTCTCCCCTCGCCGAACCTATTTGAAAGTCGATCTTGACTACATGAATCGAGTTCCCTTGCTCGATCCGAAACCCATGCAGACGACCTTCCCCGACCTTGAGTGTTCTTTTCGCATCGCAGCGCCCGTAGAGGTGGTCGCGAGCAAGGTCGGCGCGCTTCGCAGCCGCGTCGTTCCTCGCGATCTTTACGATGCGGTTCAGATATCTCGGTATCGTTCGCGGTGGTCCACCGGCTCAGAAGAGCTCGACCACGCTTTC
>CAZBEP010000076.1:0-1440 GCA_964490925.1 uncultured Eggerthellaceae bacterium
CTCCAAGGAGTAAGGCGGGGCCCCGCGCCGTCGCGGCGGGCCGCCGGCGCCACGGATTCGACGGAAAATCGCCGCGAATCGACGGGTAGGGCACGGATTTGGGGGCGAAAAGCCGCCTTCTTGCGCGCCGCAGCGGCCGCTCGTCGCGGCGCTTCGGCGAATCCGCAGGTCGGAGGCGCGGGGGAAATCGCTGTCGGTTTCGGCGGCGCAGCGGTCGGCCCCGCTGCCGTGCCCTATCCGCGTTTTCGTGGCGATTTCGCCCCGGATCCGCGGCGCCCCCGCCTTTCTGCGGCGCGATGCGCCTCGCGCGGGGCGCGGCGCGCCGAAGTCGTGCAGAGATTGCGGCAGGGCATTGCTTTATCACTCTACTGTGCTAAAGTAGTCACGCATTCGGGAGCGGGGCCAGCCCGGCTTCCGCCGTCTGCGAGCGCGCGCCGCGCGCGGGAAAGGAGCGATCACCGTCATGAACTTCGTCACGCCTGCGGGCTTTCGCGACGTTCTCGTCGAGGAGGCGGCGCGCCGGGAGGGAATCGCCGCAGCCGTGCGCGACCTGTTCGCGAGCCGGGGCTACGCTCCCGTCGAGACGCCGACGCTCGAGGTCATGGACGTCATGCGCGCGGGCGGCCGCGTGCCGGGCACGCCGTTCAAGTTCTTCGACTCGCAGGGCGATCTGCTCGCCATGCGGCCGGACGTGACGCTGCAGATCGCGCGCATGGTCGCCACGCGCTACGCGAATGCGGAAGGGCCGCTGCGCTTTCGCTACATGCAGCGCGTGTTCCGCGAGGCCGAAGGCGACCTCCAGGCGATGGCGCGCGAGCTCACGCAGATCGGCATCGAGTGCGTCGGGGAGAAAGGGCCGGCCGCCGACGCGGAGGTGGTGGGGCTGCTCGCCGAGGCGCTCGAGCGGGCGGGCGTGTCGGGATACCGGCTCGCGGTCGCCACGGTCGGCGTGCTGCGGGCGCTTTTGGCGCGAAGCGGGGCGCCGCAGGACTGGCAGGCCGCAGTGCTTGCTGCCTACCACGCGTCGAACTTCGTGGAACTCGACCGCCTCACCGACCCCGAGGCTCTTGCTGCCGACGCCGCGTCGGGCGTCGCCCCTGCCTACGCTGCGGCGATCCGCGCGCTGCCGCGCATTCGCGGCGGGCGCGACGCGATCGAGCGGGTGCGGGATCTCGCGGCGCCGCTCGGCTGCCTCGACGGGCTCGACGACTTCGAGGCGACCTACGACCTGCTGTGCGAGCGCGGCATCGGCGCCGCCATCGTCGTGGACTTCTCGGTTATGAGCTCTTTCGACTACTACACGGGCATCGTCTTCGAGGCGTACGCGCCCGCCCTCGGCTCTCCGCTCGGCAGCGGGGGGCGCTACGACAACATGATCGCCGCGTACGGCGCGCCCCGCCCCGCCGCCGGCTTCGCCTTCTACCTCGAGCAGGCGATGGC
>CAZBEP010000076.1:1540-3451 GCA_964490925.1 uncultured Eggerthellaceae bacterium
GGCGCCGACCGGCCGCTGCGCATCGCCGTGCCGAAGGGCTCGCTCAATGCCGCCGCGATCGCGGCGCTCTTGCGCGCGGGACTCGACGTGACGGGGCTTAAGGATCCCGGGCGGCAGCTCATCGTCTCGAACCCCGGCGTCGACTACGTGATCGTGCGGCCAACGGACGCCCCCGCCTTCGTTGCGCTCGGCGCGGCGGACTGCGGCATCTGCGGGAAGGACTCGATCGTCGAGGCCGACCCCGGCGTCGTGGAGCTCGTCGACCTGGGGTTCGGCGAGTGCCGGTTCGTCGTGGCGGAGCCCGCCGGCGCGCGGGAGGCGATCGAGGCGCGCTACCGGGCGCGCGGGTCGATCCGCGTGGCGACGAAGTATCCCAACATCACGCGCGCGTTCTATGCGGGCAAAGGCGACGAGGTCGAGGTCGTGCGGCTGCACGGCAACGTCGAGCTCGCGCCGCTCACGGGCATGGCGGAGCGCATCGTCGACATCACGGCGACGGGCACCACGCTCCGGGAGAACGATCTCGTCGTCGTCGAAGAGGTGCTCTCGTCGACCGCGCGTTTTTTCGCGAACGCGTGCGCGTTCCGCACGGATCCGCGCATCGTGGAACTCGCCGAAAGGCTTCAGGAAACGAAGGAGTAGGCTGACATGAGAAGAATCGTACTGGGCGAGGGAGAACGCTTCACGGGAGCCCACCTCAGACGGACGAGCGCCTTCGACGCGGCGGCGCTTACGGCGGCGACGGGCATCGTCGCCGACGTCCGCGAGCGGGGCGACGAGGCGCTGCGCGAGTATACGGAGCGCTTCGACGGCGTGAGGGTCGGCGCGCTGCGCGTGCCGAACGCCGAGATCGAGGCCGCGCGCGGGCGCATCGACGAGGGCACGGCCTCGGCGCTCGAGCGCGCCGCCGCGCAGGTTCGCGACTTCCACGAGCGCCAGAGGCAGCAGAGCTGGTTCTTCGCGCGCGAGGACGGGGCGCTCGTCGGCGCGAAGGTGACGCCGCTCGACTCCGTCGGCATCTACGTACCGGGTGGGCGCGCCCTCTATCCGTCGACCGTGCTCATGAACGCGCTGCCGGCGTCGGTGGCGGGCGTGCGCCGCATCGCGTGCGTGACGCCGCCGTCGGCGGACGGCTCCGTCGACGCGGCGATCCTGTTCGCCTGCGGGATCGCGGGCGTGACGGAGGTCTATACCGTCGGCGGCGCCCAGGCGATCGCCGCGCTCGCGTACGGCACCGACGAGATCGCGCCGGTCGACAAGGTCACCGGGCCGGGCAACGCCTACGTGGCGGCGGCGAAGAAGATCGTGTCGGGCGACGTGGGGATCGACATGATCGCAGGGCCGTCCGAGGTGTGCGTCGTGGCCGACGCGACGGCCGACCCCTCGCTCGTCGCGATCGACCTCATGGCGCAGGCCGAGCACGACCCGCTCGCCGCCTGCTATCTCGTCTGCTTCGATGCGGCCTATGCCGACGCCGTCGAGGCGGCGATCGAGGGGCACCTGGCCTCTTCCACGCGCGCCGAGATCACGGCCGCGTCCTTGGCCGACCAGGGGCTTGTCGTCGTGTGCCCCGACCGGGCGGCCGCCCTCGACGCCGTCAACGTCATCGCGCCGGAGCACCTCGAGCTGCACATCGCCGACCCGATGGACGCGCTCGGCGCGGTGCGCAACGCCGGCTCGGTATTCCTCGGCGAATGGACGCCGGAGGCCGTCGGCGACTACATGGCCGGCCCCAACCACACGCTGCCGACGGGCGGCACGGCGCGGTTCTCCTCGCCGCTTTCCGTCGATGACTTCGTGAAAAAGACGAGCGTCATCCAGTACTCGGCCGCAGCGCTTTCCGCCGACGGCGACGCGATCGTGGCGATCGCCGAGCACGAGGGGCTGTGGGCGCACGCGAAGAGCGTCGAG
>CAZBEP010000076.1:3551-7680 GCA_964490925.1 uncultured Eggerthellaceae bacterium
GATCGTGGCGATCGCCGAGCACGAGGGGCTGTGGGCGCACGCGAAGAGCGTCGAGCTGCGCATGGGGCTGCTCGACGGCGCGCAGGCGGCGCCGGGGGAGGGCGGCGCCCGATGAGGCGCGTGCGCGCGTCCGCCCCGCAGCTTGCGGGGCTTGTCCCCTACGACCCGAAGTACCTGCCCGCCCGCGTCATGCTCTCGGCGAACGAGAACCCCGCCGACGTGCCCGAGGAGGTGCGGCTCCAGGCCCTCGCCGCGATTGCGAAGGTTCCGTTCAACCGCTACCCCGACCCGCTCGCGAACGGTCTGCGCGATCTCGTCGCCGAGGCGAACGGGTTGGCGCGCGGGCAGGTGCTCGTCGGCAACGGCGGCGACGAGCTGCTCTTCGACGTCGCGCTCGCGTGGGGCGGCCCGGGGCGGACGATGCTCACGATGCCGCCGACGTTTTCCGTGTACGGGGCGAACGCGCGCCTCACGAACACGGAGGTCGTGGAGGTTGCGCGCCGAGACGACTACTCGATCGACGAGGACGCCGTCCTCGAGCGCGCGTCGCGCGGCGACATCGACTACGTGGTGGTCGGGAGTCCGGGCAACCCGACCGGCGACCTCGCCCCCGAGCCGTTCGTCGAGCGCCTGCTCGGCGCGACCGACGCGCTCGTGATAGTGGACGAGGCGTACTTCGAGTTCTCGCGGCGCACTGTGCGCCCGCTGCTCTCACAGCACGAGAACCTGTGCGTCCTGCGCACGTTCTCGAAGGCGTTTTCCCTGGCTGGCGCCCGCATCGGCTACATCCTCGCGAACGAGCCGGTGATCGCCGAGCTCCTTAAGGTGCGCCAGCCGTATTCGGTCGACGCCGTGTCGCAGGCGGTCGCGCGCGTCGTGTTCGAGAACCGCTCGCGGTTCATGCCCGGCATCGACGCGATCATCGCGGAGCGCTCGCGCGTGTTCGACTCGCTCAAGACCCTGCCGGGCGTGCGGCCGTACCCGTCGGACGCGAACTACATCCTGTTCAAGGTCGACGAGGCGGCGGCTGTGTGGCGGCGGCTCTTCGACGCGGGCGTGCTCGTGCGCGACTTCTCGGGCGCTCCGATGCTTGAAGGGAGCCTGCGGGTGACCGTCGGATCGCCCGAGGAGAACGACGCCTTCCTCGCGGCGCTGCGCGAGGCGGTGATGCGGCGATGAGCGGTGGCGAGGCGCGCGCGCCGCGGTCTGCCGAAGTTCGCCGCACGACGAAGGAGACCGATATCGATGTGCGGCTGCGCCTTGACGGCACGGGTATGACCGACGTCGCGACCGGCGTGCCGTTCTTCGACCACATGCTCGACGCGTTCGGGCGCCACGGGCTCATCGATCTCACGGTGCGCGCGGACGGCGACGTCGAGGTCGACGCGCACCACACCGTCGAGGACGCCGGCATCGTGATCGGCCAGGCGATCGCGCAGGCGTTAGGCGACAAGCGCGGCATCGTGCGGTTCGGCTCGCAGTTCGTGTGCATGGACGAGGCGCTCGTGCTCGCGGCGTGCGACGTGTCGGGGCGCGGGCAGCTGCACTACGACGTCGCGTTGCCGATCGAGGTCATCGGGACGTTCGACACGACGCTCGCCAAGGAGTTCCTCATCGCGCTCGCCGCCAACGCGGGCGTCACGCTGCACGTCGTCGGCTTCAAGGGAGAAAACGCCCACCACATCGTCGAAGCCGTGTTCAAGGCCGTCGGGCGGGTGCTCTGCGAGGCGTGCGCGATCAACCCGCGCATCGAGGGCGTGCTGCCCACGACGAAAGGGGCGCTCTAGGATGATCGCCGTCGTCGACTATCGGAAAGGCAACCTCAAAAGCGTCGAGCGGGGGCTTGCCGCCGCCGGCGCCGACGTGCGCGTCACCGACGACCCGGCGGCGATCGCGCGCGCCGAGGCGATCGTGCTGCCAGGCGTCGGCGCCTTCGCCGACGCTTCGGCTGCCATGCGCGAGCTCGGGCAGGCGGAGGTCGTGCGCGAGCGCATCGCGGCGGGCGTGCCGTTCCTCGGCATCTGCCTCGGCATGCACCTCATGTTCGAGGAGGGCGCCGAGGGCGCGCCGGACGAGGACGACGAGGAGGGCTCGCGCAACGCGCTCGGCCTCGCCGTGCTGCCCGGCGTCGTCGTCCGCATGCCGAAGGTCGGCGCGGACGGGGCAAGCTACAAGATTCCCCACGTAGGGTGGAACTCCGTGGTTCCGCCGAACCGCCGTCCGGCGGGAGCGGCCGACGCTGCGCGGGAGCCGGACGCCCCGGAGGCGGCCTTTTCCTGCCCGCTGCTCGCGGACACGAGGCCGGGCGAGCACTTCTACTTCACGCACAGCTACATCGCACCCGACACGCCGGCGACCGTCGCGCTGACCGAGCACGCGACGGTCTTTCCGAGCGCGGTGCAGTTCCGCGACGTCGCGTTCGGCGTGCAGTTCCATCCCGAGAAGAGCTCGGACGCGGGCGCGGCGGTGCTGCGCGCGTTCGTCCGCATCGCGAAGGAGGCGTAGCGCCATGTACCTGCTTCCGGCCATCGACATCCTCGGCGGAGCGGCCGTGCGCCTGGCGAAGGGCGACTACGCCCAGGTGACGGTCTACAACGACGACCCGCTCGACCAGGCGAAGCGCTTCGAGGACGCGGGCGCGGCGTGGATCCACGTGGTCGATCTCGACGGCGCGAAGTCAGGCAAACCGGAAAACGCCGCCGCCATCGAGCGGATCGCGTCCGCCACGGCGCTTTCCGTCGAGGTCGGGGGCGGCATCCGGTCGATGGCAACGCTCGCCTCGCTGCACGATGCGGGCGCGGCGCGCATGGTGCTCGGGACGGCGCTCGTGGCCGACCCCGACTTCGCGCAGGAGGCCGTCGAGGCGTACGGCGACGCGCTTTCCGCCGGCATCGACGCGCGCGACGGCGAGGCGAAGATCGCGGGATGGCGCGAGGGGTCGGGCATGCGCGCGACCGACCTCGCCCGGCACGTGGCGTCGCTCGGCTACGTTCACCTTATCTACACCGACATCGCGCGCGACGGCATGCGCACCGGCATCGACCCGGCCGCCTACGCGGCGATGGCCGAGGCGTTCGGGCGCCCCGTCATCGCGTCGGGCGGGGTGGCGAGCGTCGCCGACATCGAGGCGCTGGCCGCCGTCGCCTCCTCGGTCGAAGGCGTCATCGCCGGGCGCGCCGTCTACGAAGGCTCGCTCAGCGTGGCCGAGGGCGTGGCGGCCTGCGCGCGGGTCTCGGGGTAGCGGGAGCGGGGAGAAGCGGCCTCGCTCGGTTGCGGTGACCCTTCCGCGATGGCGATGATTCGAAAGGACGACGTATGCTCACGAAACGCGTCATCCCCTGCATGGACGTGTGCGACGGCCGCGTCGTCAAGGGCGTGAACTTTGTGAACCTGCGCGACGCGGGCGACCCGATCGAGCTTGCGCAGCGCTATGACGAGCAGAAGGCCGACGAGGTCGTGTTCCTCGACATCACGGCGACAAGTGACGGCCGTGCGACGACCGTCGGGCTCGCGAGCCGCGCGAGCGAGGAGCTTCACCTGCCGTATTGCGTGGGCGGGGGCTTTCGCAGCGTCGCGGACATCCGCCGCATGATCGCGGCGGGCGCCGACAAGGTGTCGGTGAACTCGGCGGCTGTGAAGGATCCGTCTCTCGTCACCGAGGCGGCGGCCGCGTTCGGGTCGCAGGCGATCCTCGTGGCGATCGACGCGAAGCAGGTCGCGGGCAATCCGAACAAGTGGGAGGTCTACACGGCGGGCGGCCGCACCGCCACCGGCCTTGACGCCGTCGCGTGGGCGGCCGAGGCGGCGCGGCGCGGGGCGGGCGAGATCCTGCTCACGAGCATGGACCGCGACGGCAGCCGCGACGGCTTCGACTGTGCGCTCACCCGCGCAGTTGCGCGCGCGGTCGATATTCCCGTCATCGCGTCGGGCGGCGTCGGGCGGATCGAGCACTTCGCGGAAGGCATCATCGAGGGCGAGGCCGACGCCGTGCTCGCTGCGAGCGTGTTCCATTTCGGCGAGCTCACGGTTCGCGAGGTGAAGGAGTACCTGCGCGGCCAGGGCGTCCCCGTGCGGCTGTAGCCGGCTTTCGGCTTCGGGGCCGGCCGCCCCTGCTCCGTCGTCGCACCGT
>CAZBEP010000077.1:0-7583 GCA_964490925.1 uncultured Eggerthellaceae bacterium
TTCGAGCTGTACGGCAAGACCTACCGCTTTGAGACGGGAGAGCTCGCCAAGCAGGCGACCGGAGCCGTCCTCGTCGCGCAGGGCGACTCCGAGGTGCTTGTCACGGCCGTGGTGTCGAAGGAGGAAAAAGACTACGACTTCTTTCCGCTTACCGTCGATTTCATCGAGAAGATGTACGCGGTCGGCCGCATACCCGGCGGCTACCTCAAGCGCGAGGCGCGCCCCTCGGAAAAGGGAACGCTGACCGCGCGCATGATCGATCGGCCAATTCGCACCGGCTTCCCGGATGGCTTCAAGCAGGAGGTTCACATCGTCGCGACGACCTTCGTCGCCGACCAAGTCAACCCGCCCGACACGATGTGCGTGATGGGAGCTTCGGCCGCGCTGCTCGTCGGGGGTGCGCCCTTCGACGGCCCGGCTGCCTGCGTGCGCATCGGCCGCAACATCGACACGGGCGAGTTCATTGTGAACCCGACCTTTGAAGAGGACGAAAACTCCGACCTCGAGCTCACGATCGCCGGCACCGCCGACTACATCAGCATGGTCGAGGCCGGCGCGAAGGAGATCACCGAGGAGGACATGCTCTCCGCCATGTCCTTCGCCCAGGAGGCGATCGCGGCGTTTTGCGAGGAGCAGGCCGCCTTCCTCGCGAAGGTGAACCCGACGCCGATGGAGTATTCGATCCACGAGCCCGACCCCTGCATCGCCGAGCGCGTGGACGCCTACTACGACGAGATGTCCGCCGCCCTGAAAGACGCCGACAAGCAGGCTCGCATGGACAAGGTCGAGGCGCTCAAAGCCCGCATCAAAGAGGAAAGCTTCGACGAGGCCGAGCGCGAGGCGTGGGCATCCGACATCGCGGCCGCCTGCAAGGCGCTCGAGAAGCGCGCGATGCGCCGCATGGTCATCGAGACGGGCGAGCGAGCCGACGGGCGCGCTCCCGACGAGATCCGCCCCTTGCACATCGTGCCGGGGTATCTGCCCCGCGTGCACGGTTCCGGCCTGTTCCAGCGCGGCCAGACGCAGGTGCTGTCTGTGTGCACGCTCGGCATGCTCAACGAATGGCAGCGTCTCGACACCATCGATCCGGCCCAGGGCAAGCGTTACATGCATCAGTACAACTTCCCGCCGTACTGCACGGGCGAGACCGGACGCATGGGAGCGCCGAAGCGCCGCGAGGTCGGCCACGGGGCGCTTGCCGAGCGCGCGCTTCTGCCGGTGATTCCCGACGAGGACTCCTTCCCCTACGCCATCCGCGTCGTCTCTGAGGTGCTCGAGTCCAACGGCTCTTCCTCTATGGCATCGACCTGCGGTTCGACGCTCGCGCTCATGGACGCCGGCGTGCCGATCGCCCGACCGGTGTCCGGCATCGCGATGGGGCTCATCAAGGAGGGCGACGACGTCGTCATCCTCTCCGACATCCAGGGCCTCGAGGACTTCCTCGGCGACATGGACTTCAAAGTATGCGGCACCGAGCGCGGCATCACGGCGCTGCAGATGGACAACAAGGCGAAGGGGCTTTCGATCGACATCCTCGCCCGTGCGCTCACTCAGGCTCGCGAAGGCCGCGCGTTCATCCTAAACGCGATGCTCGAGAAGATCGGGGCGCCGCGCGCTCAGCTACGCGACACCGCGCCGCGCATCGAGACGATCCACATTCCGGTCGACAAGATCCGCGACGTCATCGGCTCGGGCGGCAAGGTCGTCCGCAGCATCCAGGAGGAGACGGGCGCGCACATCGACATCCAGGAGGACGGCACGATCCACATCGCGGCCGTCGAAGGGCCGGCCGGAGAGGCGGCCAGGCAGATGATCCTCGGCATCGTGAAGGAGCCCGAGGTCGGCGAGACCTACACCGGCGCGGTCGTCGGCATCAAGGACTTCGGAGCCTTCGTCAGGCTCACGCCCTCCAAAGACGGTCTGCTCCATATCAGCCGCATGGCCAACGGCCGCGTCGGCAAGGTGGAGGACGTGCTGTCCCTGGGCGACGTCGTCGATGTCGAGGTCATCGACGTCGACGAGAACGGAAAGATATCGCTCGACCGCCTGAACAAGCCCGACGCCCCCGCGTCGCCGGCGCCCGCAGGCGGCCGCCCGCACCGTGATCGCGGCGAGCGCGACAACCGCCCCGGCCGCGCCGCGCGCCGCGAGGGCGGCTACGGCCATGGCGCTTCGGACGGCGGCGCGAACGCGCACCGCACGCCGCGCCGCAGGCACGCGTAGCGCCGCTCCGGCGCCGTCTCGCGCCGCGCGTCCCGCCGACAAAGCGCCCCCTCCCTGCGAGCAGCCGGGCGCGCCGAACCGCTCAACGGAAGGAGCACCGCATGATCAGGGTCGCCGTCGCAGGATGCGCGGGGCGCATGGGCTCTGCCGCCGCAAGCGCGATCGACGCCGCCGACGATATGGAGATCGCCTGCGGCATCGACCCCCGCGCCGATGCCGGCGCTTTCCCCTGCCCCGTGTTCGCCACCATCGACGCGGCGCTTGCGGTCGGCGGCTTCGACGTGCTCGTCGACTTCACCCAGCCCGACGTCGTCGAGGCGACGCTGCGGCGGGCGCTTCCCGCAGGCATCGACTGCGTCGTCGGCACGACGGGTCTTTCCGACGAGCGCCTTTCCGGCCTCGCCGCGCTTGCGACGGAGGGGACGTGCCTGTTTTATGCGCCGAACTTCACGACGGGCGCGGTGCTCATGATGCAGTTCGCCAAGGCGGCCGCTCCCTACTTCCCGGAGGCGGAGATCGTCGAGATGCACCACTGCAACAAAAAGGACGCCCCGTCCGGCACGGCGGTGCGCACTGCGGCGATGATCGCTGCGGCGCGCGGCGGGCGCGCAAGCGCCGCGCCGGGGCGCGAGACCGAGGTCGCGGGAGCCGAGGGCGCACGCGGCGCGCTCGTCGACGGCGTTCCCGTGCATTCGGTGCGCTCGATGGGCTTCGTCGCGAGCCAGGAGGTCGTTTTCGGCTCGATGGGGCAGACGCTGACGATTCGCCACGACTCCTGGGATCGCGAGTCCTACATGCCGGGCGTGCTCCTCGGCATCCGCAGCGTCGGCGAGCGCTCGGGGCTTGTCGTCGGCCTCGAGTCCTTCATGGGCTAGCGGCGTCGGCCGCCGATTCCCGCAGCGAGCGCCGTGCGGCTTTGCGATAATGAGGAGAGCGACCGCGCTTGCGCGGACAGGCTGCATGCGATAAGGAGAGAAGCCATGAACGCTGAGCCCCGCTTCGGAAGAATGATCCCCGCGATGGTCACCCCCTTCGACGAGAACCTCGAGCTCGACCTCGATCGCGCCCAGGATCTTGCCGCGCGCCTCGTCGCCGGCGGCAGCGACGCGCTCGTCGTCAACGGCACGACGGGGGAAAGCCCCACGGTGTTCTATCCCCAGAAGATGGATCTCTTCCGCGCCGTCGTCGAAGCCGTCGGAGGGCGCGTGCCCGTCATCGCCAACGTCGGCGACAACTGCACGGCCGACACCGTCGGCTTCGCAAAAGACGTCGAGAAGCTCGGCGTCGACGCGTTCATGTGCGTCGTCCCGTACTACAACAAGCCCCCGCAGGAGGGGCTCTACCGCCACTTCCGCACCATCGCGGGTGCGGTCGACAAGCCGATCGTCCTCTACAACATCCCGGGGCGCTGCGTCGTGAACATGGAGGCGGAAACGACGCTGCGCCTTGCCGGCGACTGCCCGAACATCGTGGCGGTCAAGGAGGCTTCCGGGAAGATGGACCAGATCAAGGAGATCATCGACAACGCGCCGTCGGGGTTTTGCGTGTACTCCGGCGACGACTCGGCCACCTACGACATCATGAGGCTCGGCGGAGACGGCGTCATCTCGACGACCGGCAACGTCGCCCCCGAACGCATGAAGGAGATCACCGACCTGTGCGCCGCAGGCGACTTCGAAGCCGCCCGCGCGGCGCACGAACGCCTGCTCCCGCTCATGGACGGCCTCTTCGAGACGGCGAACCCCATTCTCGTCAAGGCCGCGCTCGGGCTTGTCGGGTTCCCCGTCGGAGGCGTGCGCCTGCCGCTCGTCGACGCGACGGAGAGTCAGACCGAGCGCCTCGCGGACATCATGCGCGACGTCGGGGTGCTGTAGGGGGCCGCCGAAAGCAAAGGACGCCATGGAACAGAAATCAAAGCGCGCGCCGCAGCCGGAAAAGGCGGCGCGCAAGGGAGACGCGAACAAGACGCGCGCGTACAAGCACGTCACACTCGAACGCAAGCGGCCGCAGCTTACGCGCGAGAGGTCGGCGCGCCCGGCTTCCGCGAAGCAACCCGACGACCGCACGAACTTTTCCTCGCCGAAAAAGGATCCGAAGGCCATGCTCACGGTCGTCCCGCTCGGCGGCCTCGATGCCATCGGCAAGAACATGACCGCCTTCGCATGCAAGGACGACATCGTCCTTGACGATGCGGGCCTCATGTTCCCCGACGACGACCATCCGGGCATCGACCTCATTCTGCCCGACTACACCTACCTGCTCGAGAACGCGGAGAAGCTGCGCGGCATCGTCATCACGCACGGGCACGAGGATCACACCGGCGCGCTGCCCTATCTGCTCAAAGACCTCGACCGACCCGTACCCGTCTACGCGACGAAGATCACGCTCGGCCTCATCGAGGGCAAGCTCGCCGAGCATCGGGTCAAAAACGCCAAGCTCTGCGAGATCAAGCCCGGCCAGCAGATAAGGCTCGGCTGCTTCACGTGCTGCTTCTTCGCCGTGAACCACTCGATTCCGGGGGCGGTGGGGGTCTTTCTCCAAAGCCCGGCGGGAAATGTCCTCCACACGGGCGACTTCAAACTCGACCAGACGCCCATCGACGGCGTCCATACCGACTTCGAGGCGCTCGCCCGTTTCGGCAAGACGGGCGTCGACCTTATGATGAGCGACTCGACGAACGCCATGAAAAACGCGTTCACCCCTTCGGAGGCCGAGGTCGGAAAGACCTTGCGAAGCATCATCGCGCAGGCGAAAGGGCGCGTCATCATCGCCTCGTTCGCAAGCCACATCCACCGCATGCAGCAGATCTGCGACGCGGCGGTCGAATGCGGCCGCAAAGTGGTCGTGACGGGGCGCTCCATGATTCAGAACACCGACATCGCGCGCAGGCTCGGCTACCTCGACATCGACGACGCCGACCTCATCGACGCCTACGACCTCAAGGGCTACCCCTCGGACAAGATCGTCGTCATGTGCACGGGCAGCCAGGGAGAGCCGCTCTCGGCGCTCGCGCGCATTGCGAACGGCGAGCACAGGACGATCGACGTCGAGGAGGGCGACACCGTCATCGTCTCGGCGTCGCCCGTCCCCGGAAACGAAAGGGCCGTCACGCGCGTCATCAACTCGCTCGCCAAGATCGGCGCCGACGTCTACGACAAAAACCGCGGGATGGTGCACGTCTCGGGGCACGCGGGCGCCGAAGAGCTCAAGCTCGTGCTCTCGATCGTGCGGCCGAAGGCGTTCATGCCCGTGCACGGCGAGGCCGCCCATCTGCGGGCGCACGCGCGCCTCGCCGAAGAGACGGGCGTGCCGCACGAGAACGTCTTTCTCTGCGAGAACGGCGAGACGCTCGAGCTGTCTCCGAAGGGAGTGCGCCGCGGCGAGCCGGTCCAAAGCGGCGTCGTGTTCGTGGACGGCCTGTCGGTGGGCGACACCTCCCAGGACGTGCTCGACGACCGCAGCTCGCTCGCCGCGCAGGGATTCGCATCCGTGGCGGCGGCGTATTCGGAAGGCGTGGGGCTTGTCGCCGCTCCGCAGGTCGTCATGCGCGGGATCGCGGGGGGCGACGACCCGTACCTTGTCAAAGACGCCGTGCGTGCCGTGGAGCGCGCGGCGGAGCGGGCGTTCGCGAAGGGGGTCGACGAGCAGGATGCCCGCAAAATCGCACGAGACGCGCTCCTCGCGCTGCTGTGGGAGCGCACCAAGCAGCGCCCCATGGTGATCGTGAGCCTCATCGAGGTGTAGTCCTGCCCGGTTGGGGTATAATCCAAGGGGTTCCGCACGTATGCGCGGTATCCGCGAAACGCAGTTCAAACGCAGCACGAAGGAGCACGCAGTGGCGAACAGGTCGTCATCTTCGCGTTCATCGAAGGAATCGGCGGCGGGGCGTCCGGCGAAAAAGGCGCAGAACCCCAAAGGACGCAACGCCCGCCTCGCCGCCGAGGAGTCGGCGGACTCCGCGCTCGTCGACAAGCGGTCGCGCCGCGTCATCGCGGGCGTGTGCCTGTGCGTTGTCGCCGTTGCGCTCTTCGTCGCCGTAGCCGCCTCGCAGCCCGGCGCCGCCACGGAGCTCGTTGCGGGCTTCTTCCATTCCACATTCGGCGCGGGCGCTTACATCCTTCCGATCGCCCTGCTCGTCGTCGGCGCGAGCTTCTTCACGGCGCCGATCGACAGCCGGGTTCCGGCGCGGGCGGCCGTCGGGCTTGCGCTCGTGTTCGTGGCTCTCCTCGGGATCCTCTCGCTGTTCGCGCCGGGGGCGGCGCAGGGGTCCACCGATCGGCTGTTCGATGCGGACGTGCTCTCCTCGTTCGGCGGGTACGTCGGCAGCGCCATCGCGTGGGCGGGCCTCGTCCTGTTCGGCCAGGCGATCTCGTGCATCTTCCTCGTGGGTCTCGTTGTGGTGGGCGTCGTCGTGACGGGTTTTTCCGTTCGCGACGTCGCCGAACGCCTGCGCGTGCGGAACGGCGGCGAGGACGCCCCGCACACGGCTCCGCCGAGCGCGCGCATGCGACTTCAGGCTCTGCAGGAGAAAGACCAGAGCCAGCCGGAGGCCGCCGCCGGCGACGCCCAGCCGACGCGCGTGCTCGCCGAGGTGGTCAGAGCGCGCAAGGACCATGCGGGGGAGGCCGGGGCGGAGGTGACGCGACCCCTCGGCGCGCGCCGGTCGGCCGCCTCGTCGGAGACGGCCGTCCTCGACCGATCGGTTCTCGACGACCGGCCGGAGCGCTCCATCACGCGCAAGCTTGGCGGGCGGAGCCGCTCTGATGCGGAGAAGCGCCCGTCTCGACCGAGAATCCCCGTTGCCGCCCCGCACCCCCAGGACGGCTTCGCGCTTCCGCCGTTTGGCCTGCTTGCGACGACGAAGGGATCGCCGCGCGGCGCGGCGACGGACTCGGAGCTTGCCGACACGGCCGCCGAACTCCAGGAGACGCTCGAGGACTTCGGCATCATGGCCGGAGTCGTCGGATGGGTGGCCGGCCCCACCGTCACGCTGTTCAAGGTCGACTTGCCGGCCGGAGTGCGCGTGAGCCGCGTCACGACCTTGAACGACGACATCGCCCTCGCACTCGCCGCGCCGGGCGTGCGCATCTTCGCGCCCATTCCCGGCACGAACTACGTCGGCATCGAGGTTCCCAACCGCACGCGCGAGACCGTGCTGCTCGGCGACGTCCTCAAAAACGCGCCCGCAGGTCCGCTCCAGATCGCCATCGGCAAAGACGTCGAGGGCAACTCGGTCGTCTCCGACCTCGCGAAGATGCCGCACCTGCTTATCGGCGGCACGACGGGGTCGGGCAAGTCGGTGTCGATCAACGCGATGATCATGTCGATCCTCATGCGCGCCACGCCCGCCGAGGTGCGCT
>CAZBEP010000078.1:0-7550 GCA_964490925.1 uncultured Eggerthellaceae bacterium
GAGACGAACCCGAACGGCGGCCCGGGGGTGCGCCCTATATAGCCCAGCCGAATCACTTCCTGGCGTTGCGTTCGGTTCCGCGATTTCTGACCGGGGGGTGTGCGCCGGCGCGCCCCGAACCGCCGTCTTCTATGGACTAGATGTCGTCTGCCCCTGTGCTTTTGCGCCTTTGCAAGATTAAGCGCAACGGTTGTCGCCCGGTTTTGCAGGAGCAAATGCAATCGTTGCGTTAAGTCCCAGTGTTGCGGTAACATTTACAGCCAACCGCCCGCTATTGCGAATGGATGTTCTATTTCGGGCGTTGCGGCTGCGCGAGAGAACGTCTAGAATGGTTGCTGTCCGCATGCTGCCTTGCGATGCGGGATAAACAGCAGGAAAGCCAGTTGAAACGAACCACGAACGGAAGAGTACGCGTGCCATCGACAAACTCCAACCAGCCGCCCGTCGGCTTTCTCAAGACCTCTTCGAAGTCGTCTCCCGCCTCGGTCGCCGGAGCCATCGCCGGGATGATCAAAGACGGATCGATCGTCGAGCTGCAGGCCGTCGGCGCGGGAGCCGTCAACCAGGCCGTCAAGGCGATCGCGATATCGCGGGGCTTTCTGTCTCCCGTCGGCATCGAGATCATCTGCGTCCCCGCCTTCGCGGACATCGTCATTGACGGAGAGTACCGCACCGCCATCCGGTTCACCATCGAGCCGCGGGCGCCTTTCACGGTCGACGCGCGCTCTCATTCCGCGCCTCAGGAGGCGTGAGCCGGCCTTGACGGGAACCCTCGCCGGCCTGACGTATGCCGTCCAGACCTTCGGCTGCCAGATGAACAAGCACGATTCCGAGCGCGTCTGCGGCATGCTCGACGGGGTCGGCGCCTCCTGCGTCGAGACGTTCGAGGAGGCCGACGTCGTCGTCTTTATGACCTGCTGCGTCCGCGAGGCGGCCGACGTGCGGCTCTACGGTCAGGCGGCCACGATGCGCACGCTTCCGCTGCGCGAGGGCTCGCCTCTCTCCAAACGCATCGTCGCGATCGGCGGCTGCATCGGGCAGCGCGACGGCCAGAGGCTCGCCGACGAGCTGCGCCACGTCGATGTCGTATTCGGAACCCACAACCTCGCCTCGCTGCCCGGGATGCTCATGGCCGCCCTCGAGGACGGCGGCCAGCACGTCGAGGTGCTCGAGCGCGCGAGCGCGGACGCGTTCGACCTGCCGACGGCGCGCGAGCACGCATGGGCCGCCTGGCTTCCCATCACCACGGGCTGCGACAACTTCTGTACGTACTGCATCGTCCCCTTCGTGCGCGGGCGCGAGCGCTCGCGCCCGCTCGACGACGTCGTCTCCGAGGCTCGGTCGTACGTAGAGGCGGGCGTCAAGGAGATCACCCTGCTCGGGCAAAACGTCAACTCCTACGGGCGCGACCTGTACGGCGCGCCGCGCTTCGCCGAGCTGCTCGAGCGCATCGACGATACGGGTGTCGCGCGGCTGCGCTTTGCGACGAGCCATCCGAAAGACCTCGTCGACGAGGCGATCTCGGCCTTCGGTCGGCTCCGTTCGCTCATGCCGGCGCTCCACCTTCCCGTCCAGTCGGGTTCCGACGCGGTGCTTTCCGCCATGAACCGCCGCTACACGCGCGAGCACTACCTCGGCCTCGTCGGGAAGCTGCGCGACGCGTGTCCGGGCATCGCGTTGTCCACCGACGTCATCGTGGGATTCCCGACGGAGACGGAGGCCGACTTCGAACAGACGCGCGAGCTTGTCGAGCGCGTCGGCTACCACCAGGTGTTCACGTTCATCTACTCTCGGCGCGCGGGCACGCCGGCCGCGAAGCTCGAGAGCGTCTCGACTCGCGAGGAGATCCAGCGCCGCTTCGACTCGCTCGTCGGCGTCGTCCAGGACAGCGCGTACCGGCAGAACCAGAAGGACCTCGGCTCCGTCGTCGACGTGCTCGTCGAAGGGCCGTCCAAACGCGACGCGTCGCTCCTTTCCGGCAAAAGCCCGAAGAACCAGACGGTGCATGCGCCGTTCCCGGCCGGCGAGACGCCCGAGACGCTTGCCGGCAGCATCGTTCCGATCCGCATCGGCGAGGCCAAGACGTGGTACCTCTCGGGCGTCGTCGAGGACGGCGCGCCGATCGCGCGGTAGGCTTCCGTGAGGCCGGTCGTCGCGATCGTCGGGCCCACCGCGACGGGGAAGTCCGCCGTCGGGCAGATCGTCGCCGAGCGGCTCGGCGGGGAGGTGGTGAGCGCCGATTCCATGCAGGTCTATCGCGGCATGGACATCGGCACCGGGAAGGTGCCCGTCGGCGAGCGCACGGTGCCCTACCACGGGCTCGACCTCGCAGATCCGGGCGAGCCGTACTCCGCCTCGCTCTACCAGTCCCATGCGCGCGCCGCCTTCGCCGACATCGGCTCGCGCGGGCGGCTGCCCGTCCTCGTCGGCGGCACGGGATTCTACGTGCGCGCCGCCCTCGACGCCTACGAGTTCCCTGCGGGAGAGCAGGTCGGGAACGCGGTGCGCGCCGAGGCGACGGCCTACGCCGAAGCGTACGGCGCGCGCGCGCTGTGGGAGCGACTGCGCGAGCGCGACCCGCGCAGCGCCGACGCGGTGCATCCGAACAACGTACGCCGCGTCGTGCGGGCCTTCGAGCTGCTTGCCGAGGGGACGTCCTACGCCGAGCAGCGCGAGCGTTTGGCGTCGATCCCTCAAGCAGTGCCGGCGCTGCTCTACGGGCTGTCCGTCGATCGCGACGCCCTGTGCGCGCGCATCGAGCGGCGGGTGGACCAGATGCTTTCCGACGGCCTCGTGGCCGAGGTGGAGGGACTGTTGCGGAGCGGCTTCAGGGATGGCGTGACGGCTCCGCAAGCGATAGGATACAAAGAGATCGTCCGCGCCCTCGACGGCGAGTGCTCGCTCGCGGAGGCGGCGGACGAGATCAAGCGCGCGACGCGCCGCTATGCGAAGCGCCAGCGCACCTGGTTCGGAAAGGACGCCCGCATCGCGTGGATCGGAGCGGACGACGGCGACGCCGAGCGCATCGCGGATGCCGTCTGCGCCGACTACGCCCGCCGCGCGGGCTGCTAGCCTATGGCAAGGAGACCGCTGATCGGCATGGAACTCGCCTTCACGAAGCTCAACGGCCTTGGGAACGACTTCGTCGTCGCGGCCGACCCCGCCTCTTCGATCGAGCTGACCGCAGAGCAGGTGGCGCGCATCTGCGACCGGCGCTTCGGCGTCGGCGCGGACGGCGTCATCCTCGTCCGCCCGTCGGCGCGTCCGGAATGCGCGGGATACATGCACTACATCAACGCGGACGGCACGCTCGCCCAGATGTGCGGCAACGGCGTGCGCTGCTTCGCGAAGTTCCTCGTCGATTCCGGCATGGTCGATGCCGCAGACGGCCGGCTCGTCGCCGACACGCTCGCCGGCCCCAAACCGATCTCCTTCGAGCTCGGTGCCGACGGCCTTCTCGCGACGGCGACGGTCGACATGGGCAGGCCCGTGCTCGATCCGGCTCGCGTGCCGATCTCCCTCGCTCCGAACGCCGTCTCGCCGTCCGGCGAGGCGTATGCGGCCGATACGCCGATCGAGTCGCCCTGGGGTCCCTTTCGCTTCACCTGCGTGTCGATGGGCAACCCGCACGCCGTCTGCTTCGTGGACGACTGGGCGGCGCTTCCGGACGCGGCCTTCCGCAGGGCGGGGGACAAGTCGCTCGAGACCTTCGACGTCGATGCCGTCGGGGAGTTCTTCGAGGGCTGCGCCGCGTTTCCCGAAAAGGCGAACGTCGAGTTCGCCGAGGTGCGCGACGAGTCGATCGCGATGCGCGTATTCGAGCGCGGCTGCCGCGAGACGCTCGCCTGCGGCACGGGCGCGTGCGCGACGTCGGTCGCCGCGACGCTCACGGGTCGCGCCGGGCGCGGCAACGACGTCGTGCTGCCGGGCGGCACGCTGCGGATCAGATGGGAGGACGATGGGCGCGTCCTGATGACCGGGCCGGCCGCGAAAAGCTTCGAGGGAACCGTCGCGGTATAATACGCGCGCACGCGAAGGGCAGGCGCGGTCGCTCGCCCAGGCGCGGCCGCATCATGAGCGACAAAGGAGCAGAGAAAGCCACATGCAGACTGCAGAATGCCTCAACCATCTTGCACCGTACCTGTTCGCGCAGATCGACGCGAAGCGCGACGCCCTGAAGGCCCAGGGTATCGACGTCATTTCGCTCGGCATCGGCGACCCCGATATGCCCACGCCCGACCACATCGTCGACGCGATGGCGAAGGCGATCCGCAAGCCGGCCTACCACCAATACCCCGACTACGCCGGCTCCCTCGAGTACCGCACCGCCTGCGCCTCGTGGATGAAGAGCCGCTTCGGCGTCGACCTCGACCCGGCTCGGGAGGTGCTCGCCCTCATCGGCAGCAAGGAGGGCATCGCGCATCTGCACACGGCCTTCGTCAATCCTGGCGACTATGTGCTCGCGCCTTCGATCGGCTATCCGGTGTACTCCGGCGGTGCGACGCTCGTGTCGGCTAACACCTACTTCATGCCGATGCGCGAGGAGGACGGCTTCCTCGCCGACTTCGAGCACGTTCCTGCCGAGGTGCTCGAGAAGGCCAAGATCATGTTCCTCGGGTATCCAAACAACCCGACGGGCGCCTGCGCGACCGAGGAGTACTTCGACCGTGCGATCGCCTTCTGCCTCGAGCATGACATTCTGCTCGCGCACGACAACGCCTACTGCGACCTGTGCTACGACGGCTACCGGGCGCCCTCGATCCTCGAGCGGCCGCGCGCGTCGGAGTGCTGCATTGAGTTCTTCAGCCTGTCGAAGCCCTACAACATGACCGGCTGGCGTATCGCCTTCGCCTGCGGCAACGAGCAGGCGGTCCAGGCGCTCGGCACGGTGAAGAACAACCTCGACTCCGGCCAGTTCACGGCCATTCAGGAGGCCGCGATCGCCGCGCTTTTGGGCGACCAACGCTGCGTCGCCGACATGTGCGCGCTCTACACGCGCCGCCGCGACCTTGTGGTCGAGGCGCTTCGCAGCATCGGAATGACGTGCAACGCGCCGAAGGCGACGATCTACGTGTGGGCGAAGGTTCCGGAAGGGGAGACTTCCGAGAGCTTCGCGACGAAGCTCCTCGAGCAGGCGCACGTGATCGTGACGCCGGGCAACGGTTACGGGCCTGACGGCGAGGGCTTTATCCGCATCTCGCTCACCACGCCCGACGAGCGGCTTCTCGAGGCGGTGCGCCGCATCAAGGAGACGATGTAAAAACGTCTCCGCGTCCAAGGCGGGCCGGATCGTCCCATGTCGGCGGCGCGGAGTTCCGCCGTGCCGCTGTGCAACAGGGAAGGGAACGATGCAGGCATGCGCAGATAGCCGATGGGGAGGAACCGAGTTTCCTGTTCGTCCTGCCGGAGGGGGCTTCCATGTCTGAATTCGAGTCCATCGTCGCCCGAGGCGCAGTAACGGCCGCCGAGGCGCCCGTCGAGCGGGCGGTTCTCGTCGGAGTCGACCGGCCGGGTCTGTCCTGGCCGGTCGAGTCGTCGCTTGCGGAGCTCGCCCGCCTCGTCGACACGGCGGGCGCCGACGTCGTCGCGACGACGTCGCAGCGACTCGATTCTCCGAACCCTCGGACTTTCGTCGGCAGCGGCAAGGCCGAGGAGGTCGCGGAACTGTGCCGCGCACACGCCGCCGACCTCGTCGTGTTCGACGACGAGCTCTCGCCGTCCCAGCAGTCCAACCTCGAAAAGATCGTCCCGCGCGGCGTGAAGGTCGTCGACCGCACCGCGCTCATCCTCGACATCTTCGCGCTCCATGCGACGAGCAGGGAGGGGCGCCTGCAGGTGCGCCTCGCCCAGAACCAGTACCTGCTCCCGCGCCTGCGCGGCATGTGGGCGCATCTGGCGTCCAACCGCATGGGCGGCGGCGTCGGCTCCCGCTTCGGCGAGGGCGAAAGCCAGCTCGAGGTCGACCGCCGCATGGTGCGCAAGCGCATCACCTCCATCCGGCGCGAGCTTGCGAAGCTATCAGAGGTGCGGGCGCTCCAACGCGAGGGGCGCTACCGCAGCGGCATGTTCAAGGTCGCGCTCGCCGGATACACCAACGCGGGGAAGTCGAGCCTGCTGAACGCTCTCACCGGTGCGGACGTCCTCAGCTACGACAAGCTTTTCGCGACCCTCGATTCGACGACGCGCCGCCTTGTCGTGCCGGACGGCCGGGAGATGACGGTCACGGACACCGTCGGGTTCATTCAGAAGCTCCCCACGACGCTCGTCGAGGCATTCAAGTCCACGCTCGACGAGATCGTCGGCGCCGATCTTGTGCTTCATGTGGTCGATGCCTCGTCCGAACGCCGCGAGGAGCAGATCGCGGCCGTCGAGGAGACGCTCGAGGCGATCGGCGCGCACGAGACCGAACGCATAGACGTGTTCAACAAGATGGATCTGCTTTCGCCCGAAGGCTCTCGCGAGGTGCGGCGACGCCATCCCGAGGCCGCCTTCGTGTCCGCGTCGGAAGGAACCGGCCTCGCGGAGCTCGTCGAGCGGATCGAGCGTGCCGCCTCGGAAAGGGACGAGCCCATCGAAGTGCTCGTGCCGTACGCGAAGGGGGAGCTCGTCTCGCTCGCGCACGAGCGGTGCACGATCCTCGCGGAGGCGCACGAGGCGGAGGGGACGCGCCTGGCCCTGCTCGCGCCGTCGGAGTTCGCGCAACGCTTCGCCGCGTACCGCTGCGATCCGTCGGCGGGGAAGTAGGGCGCCGCGCCCCTCGGGTTCGGGAAACGCAGATCGATCTGCCCTGCCCGCCGGCGGATCTCGGCGTGGAGGCGGGCGGAATGGATTGATCGGCGTTTCCCTAGAGCCGGCGAAACACCGCAACGACCTTGCCCGCGATCATGCAGTCGCGCGCGATGATGGGCTCCATCGAAGAGTTCTCGGGCTGCAGGCGGACGTGGTCGCGCTCTTTGAAAAAGCGCTTGACCGTGGCTTCTCCCTCGACGAGCGCGACGACGATGTCGCCGTTGTCGGCCACGGGCTGCTGCTTCACGACGACGTAGTCGCCGTCGTTGATGCCGATCTCGACCATAGAATCGCCCCGCACCGACAGCATGAAGGCGGCGTCGTCGCCGACGATGTCGGTGGGCAGCGCGATGGTGTCCGTGATGTTCTCTTCGGCGAGAATGGGGGTGCCTGCGGCGACGTCGCCGACGAGCGGGAGGTTGACGAGCTTGCTGAACGACGGGGCGAATACCCCGTCCGGCGCCGGAGCATCGCGGTCCGCAGAAGCGAGCGTGATGGAACGAGACTTCAGCGGGTCGCGCTTGATAAGCCCTTTCCTCTCGAGCGCCTTGAGATGCACGTGAACGGTCGAGGGGGAGGACAGCCCGAGATCCTCGCAGATCTCGCGCACGGTTGGCCCGTATCCTTTGTCGGCAATGCACCGCTCGATGCAATCGAGCACCGCCTGCTGCCGCTTCGAGGCCCTTTCCGTCATGGCGAACCCTTTCTCAGTCATCGAACAAATGTTTCTTTTTTATTGACACGGACGTTTCTGCGGACTA
>CAZBEP010000079.1:0-7528 GCA_964490925.1 uncultured Eggerthellaceae bacterium
CTAGCAACCTCCAAGGAGAAAGTCGCTATCGGGGAAACTTCTGATAAAAGACCTGGATCGCCAGGCAAGCCGACAGCCTCATTTGAAAGAAAAAAGAAGCCGCGTTTGCCGACCGCCGTCGCTACCTGCGCAGCGCCGCTTTGACGGCGGCCACTCCGTAGAGGCTGCCGCAGGCGCACACCACGCCGTCCTCCCCCGCCATCGCGCGCGCCTGCGCCACCGCGTCGGCGGCATCGGAGGCGACGGCAGGCCGCGTGCAGCTCGCGCAGCCCAGGATATCCTGCGCAGTCCACGAGATCGCGCTCGCGAGCTTTCTCGCCGGCAGCGCGCGGGGGCTGTCCGGCTCGAACACAACGAACCCCGCCCCCAGCGGCACGATCTCCTCGAGCATGGCGGGATAGTCCTTGTCCTCGAGCACCCCGACGAGAAACACCGGCCGCGCCCCAGGCAGCGCCTCGCGGATCGCGTCGGCAAGCGCGCGGGCGGCTTGCGGGTTATGGGCCCCGTCGATGATCGTCAGCGGGCCGATGCCGGCAACCTCGAAGCGACCCGGCCAGCGAGCCGCGGCGATGCCCGCGCGAACGGCGTCGTCGGAGACGCTCCAGCCGCGCTCGCGCAGCGCAAGAACGGCTTCGAGGGCGAGCGCGGCGTTGTTCGGCTGGTAGTTCGCGATCATCCGCGTTTCGAGCGAGGCGCCGTCGGCGAGCCGCGCATACGAAAAGCGGCGGCGCGCGTCGAGGGCGCGCTCGTCGCGCGGCAGCCCGAGCGCCTCGACGGAAAGCGCCGAGAAGTCCGGCGTGCGCACCGCCGCCCCGCAGGCCGCGGCCGCAGACTCGATCTCCGCCATCGCCTCGGGATCCTGCGGCCACGACACGACGGCCGCGCCCTCCTTCACGATGCCGGCCTTCTCGCGCGCGACCTCGGCGAGCGTGTTCCCGAGATACGCCGCGTGGTCGAGCCCGATGCGCGCGATCACGCAGGCTTCGGGCGCGTCGATCACGTTCGTCGCATCGAGCCTGCCGCCGAGCCCCACCTCGAACACGACGACGTCGCACGCCCGCCGCGAGAAGTGCAGCAACGCGACAGCGCACATCAGCTCGTACTCGGTCGGATGGTCCGCCATCGCCTCGGCGGCCTCGCGCACCGCGCACGTGGCCGCGCGCAGGTCGTCCGCGCCGATCATCTCGCCGTCCACGCGAATGCGCTCCTCGAACGCCTCGAGGTAAGGGCTCGTGAACAGCCCGACCCGATACCCTGCCGCTCGCAGGATCGCGTCGAGGTACGCGCAGGTCGAACCCTTCCCGTTCGTGCCGGCGACGTGCACGAAGCGCAAGCCGTCCTGCGGCCTGCCGACCCGATCAAGCAGCTCGCGAATGCGGTCAAGCCCCGGCCGCGTCGTGCGCCACCGGGGCTCGTTGAGGTAGGCTACCGGATCGAACTCCACACCGACCACCCTTCTTGGGACGGGGCGCGCCGAAGGGGGCTACGCGGTTTTCAGATAGTCCGCGATGCCGGCCGCCGCCTTCTTGCCGGCGCCCATCGCGAGGATGACGGTCGCCGCCCCGCTCACGACGTCGCCGCCGGCATAGACGCCGGGCAAAGACGTCGCGCCCGTCTCCTCGTCGGCGACAACGAGGTTGCGCGAAGTCGATTCGAGGCCCGGGGTCGTGTTCGCGATGAGCGGGTTGGTGCGCGACCCGATCGCAATGACGGCCATGTCGCAATCGATCACGAACTCGCTGCCCTCGACGGGCACGGGACGACGCCGGCCGCTCGCGTCGGGCTCGCCGAGCTCCATCCGGATGCACTCGACGCCGCAGATCCAGCCGTCGTCGTTGCCGAGGATGCGCACCGGGTTCGACAGCATCTGGAAATGGATGCCCTCTTCCTGCGCATGATGCACCTCTTCGGCGCGCGCCGGCATCTCCTCGATGCCGCGCCGGTAGACGATCGTGACGTCGGCGCCGAGGCGGCGGGCCGTGCGCGCGGCGTCCATCGCGACGTTGCCGCCGCCGAACACGACGCACTTCTCACCCACGTACACCGGCGTGGCGTATTCGGGGGCCTTGAACGCCTTCATAAGGTTCACGCGCGTGAGCAGCTCGTTGGCGACCAACACGCCGTTGAGGCCCTCGCCCTCGATGCCGAGGTAGCTCGGCAGGCCCGCGCCCGTGCCGACGAATACGGCATCGAAGCCCGCCTCGTCCATGAGTTCGCGCACGTCGTAGAGCTTGCCGACGACGACATCGGTCACGAACTCGACGCCGAGGTCGCCCACGGCCGCGACCTCGCGCGCCACGAGGTCCTTGGGCAGGCGAAACTCAGGGATGCCGTAGGAAAGCACGCCGCCGACCTTGTGAAGCGCCTCGTAGACGGTGACTGCGCAGCCGCGCTTGGCGAGCTCGCCCGCGCACGTGATGCCGGCCGGCCCGGAGCCGACCACCGCCACGCGGCGTCCCGCAAGGTCGTGCGAGGCGTCGCCCGTGCGCTCGGCGATCGCGGCAGCGGCCTCTTCGGGATGCTCGAGCGCCCAGTCGGCCACGAAGCGCTCAAGGCGCCCGATGCCCACCGGCTCCCCTTTGCGCCCGCGCGTGCAGGCGCCCTCGCACTGGTTTTCCTGCGGACAGACGCGCCCGCAGATGGCGGGAAGCGCATTGGCGGTCTTTACGACGGCGTAGCCGCCCGCGAAGTCGCCTTCCGCAACCCTTCCGACGAACTCGGGGATGGGCACGCCGACGGGGCAGCCCCCCACGCACGGAGCCTTCGGGCAGTCAAGGCACCGGCGCGCCTCGCTCACCGCGTCCTCAGAGGCATACCCAAGCGAGACCTCCTCGAACGTCTGCGCACGCACGACGGCGTCGAGCTCGGGCATCGGGGTCTTCTCGTTGCTTCGATTCACGTTCGCGCGCGCCATCTAGGCCCCCTTCCCGCACGAGCTGCTTCGGACGGCTTCGCGCGCCTGCTGCTCGAAGCCGCGGTACATGACGCCGCGGCGCATCGCTTCGTCGAAATCCACGAGATGCCCGTCGAAGTCGGGCCCGTCGACGCACGCGTGCAGGTAGTCGTCTCCCACCTTCACGCGACAGCCGCCGCACATGCCCGTGCCGTCCACCATGAGCGGGTTCATGGACACGAGCGTCTTGATGCCGTACGGCTTCGTCGCCGCGGCGACGAACTTCATCATGACGACCGGGCCGACCGCGAGCACGAGGTCGTAGCCGGCGCCCTCGTCGATGCGCTGCACGAGCGGCGCGGTGACGACGCCTTTGTTTCCGTTGGAGCCGTCGTCGGTCATCGTGATGTGCCACGACGAGCACGCAGCGATCTCTTCTTCAAGGATGACGAGGTCGCGCGTCCGGAACCCCGTGATGACATCGACCTCGCAGCCGTGATCGAAGAGCCACTTCGCCTGCGGGTACGCGATCGCCGTGCCGAGCCCGCCGCCCACGACGCACGCCCGGCGCGCTCCTTCGAGCTCGGTGGGGTTTCCGAGCGGGCCGACAAAGCTTTCGAGAGAGTCTCCCGGAGCCAGCTCCGCAAGGCGCATCGTCGTCGCGCCCACCTGTTGGAACACGATCGTGACCGTGCCCGCATCCGGGTCGCGGTCGTTCATTGTGAGCGGGATGCGCTCGCTCCGCTCGTCGATGAGCAGCATGATGAACTGCCCAGGCATGATTTTCCGCGCGATCTCCGGAGCGCTCACGACCATACGCGTGACCTCGGAGTTCAGCGGTTCGACACTGATGATGGGATACACGGTACCTCGATTCTCGTCTAGAACGGCCCCATTGCAACGCAAGCGGGATCGAGCCCGCACGGCGAACCCGTCCGCGCGCGAAGCGCATGCCGCAGACCGGGCGAGGCGGCGCGATGCCCGCGCGGGGCGGAAGCAGGCCGCAGTGCGAGCCGCGCGGCCGAAAACCGGTGCTCGGCATATGCGTGCGAGGAACCCGGCCGCAGGCACGTCCGCATGTCGCCCTCGACGGCTTTCGGCACACTGGGCGCCTCGTTGCGCCTTCCGTAGAATCGGCGCCGCTTCCCCCTCGCAGAAGCGCTTCTGAAACGCTTCTTCGATTACTATACAAACTGGCAGTGCGGAAAACCGGAAAGAAGCACGAACGGCCTATCCTGCAACGGCAAAGGAGGTACTTCCCATGAAAGGCTGGCTTTTCACAAAGACAGGCGTCGCACCGAAGCTCATCGAGAAGGACGATCCGAAGGTGGTTCCCGGCGAGGTCGTGCTCGACATCAAGGCGGCGGGGCTGTGCCACTCCGACGTCGCCGCCCTCGAGGACCCGTCGTGGATGAACCTCATTACCGCGGCGCCGGTCATCTTCGGCCACGAGTGCGCCGGCGTCGTCTCCGAGGTCGGGGAGGGCGTCGAGACCCTCAAAGTCGGAGACCGCGTGGGCGTGTCGCCCCAGCACCCCGACAACCCGCTTGAAGCCATCGGGTACGTGCGCGACGGCGGCTACGCGACGAAGCTGCTCGTTCCGGCCGTTCAGTGCGTGCCGATTCCCGACGAGGTGAGCTTCGTCCAGGGCGCGGCGGCCACCGACGCCGGCATGACGTCGCACCATGCGCTGTTCGCCACGGGCGGGGCGAAGGCGGGCATGAAGGTCGGCATCATCGGCATCGGCGGCCTCGGGCAGTTCGCCGCGCAGATGGCGCTCATCGCCGGCTGCGAGACGTACGCGGTCGACGTGAGCGCAGAGGCGCGCGACCTTGCGCGCTCCATCGGCTGTCACGGCGTCTACGAGAGCGTCTCCGACCTCGCACAGCACGGCTGCGAACTCATCGTCGACTATGCGGGGACGGGCTCGACCACGGCCGACGCCGTCAAGGCCGTCGGCTTCCGGGGCACCGTCGTCATCGTGGGCATGGCGAAGCTCGAATCGACCATCGACACGTACACGATGATCACCCAGCAGCTTACCGTCAAGGGCAGCAACGGCGGCGGCCCTGAAGACATCAAAGGGGTCTACGAGTTCTTCCGCACGGGCAAGCTCACGCCGCAGCTGTCGACCATCCCCTTCGAGGAGGTCGACAAGGGTCTTGAGCGCCTCAAAGCCCACGAGGTGAAGGGTCGCCTCGTCGCCGTGATCGAATAGGACATCACTTCCGCGCGAGGGCCGGCCGTGCGGTTCCGGCCCTCGCGGCCCTCGCGCCCCTCGGCGCGGCTATTCCGCAGCGGACTCCCGCAAAAGCTCGCCCAAGGTCGCGAAGTCGTTCTCGAGCGCCTCGCGCTTGCTGCCGTCGTAGAGCGCGGCGGCCGGATGAAAGATCGGGAACACCTTGAAGCGCCCCGCGCGCTGCAGCGTCCCGTGCAAGCGCGTGATGCCGACCTCGGTTTTGAGGATGAACTTCGTCGAGAAGTTGCCGAGCGTCACGATGAACTCCGGGTCGATCGTGCGCGTCTGCTCGCGGAGGAAGGGAGTGCACCGCTCGATCTCCTCGGGGCGCGGGTCGCGGTTTCCGGGCGGGCGGCACTTGAGCACGTTGGCGATGAACACCTCGCCGCGCGTGAGCCCGGCGACGCCGAGCAGCTCGTCGAGGTATTTGCCTGCGGCGCCGACGAACGGCTCGCCTTGCAGATCCTCGTTTTTGCCCGGAGCCTCGCCGACGAACATCACGCGCGCGTGCGCGTTCCCCACGCCGAACACCGTCTGCGTGCGCCCGTCGGCAAGCGGGCAGCGCCGGCACGCCTCGACCTGCGCGCGCACGTCGTCGAGCGGAATCTGCGGCCTGCGGATGGGCGGGCGCTTCTCGGCCATGCGCGTCTCCTATCGCTATCGCGCGCTGCGAACCCGGCCGGAGCCGGTCGCGCTATACGTAGATCCTCGGCATGCGCGAGCAGCCGAAGCCTATCGCGATCTCGTGCTGGATGGTGCCGAGAGCCGCCGCCATGTCGTCGATGGTCACCGCAATGTCTCCGTGCGCGCCGACGATCGTCACCTCGTCGCCGATCTGAGGGTCGATGCGTCGACGCATGCCGTACACACGCTTGTCGACCTCGAACATGCACTGGTCCATGCAGATGTTTCCCACCTGGCGCACCCGTATGCCGTCGACGATGAAGTCCGTGCGGCTCGACAGCCCGCGCCGCAGCCCGTCGGCGTATCCGATGGGGACGGTGCAGATCTTCACGCTTCCCGGGCTGCGGTAGTTCAGCCCATAGCTCACGCCCTCGCTCATGGGCACGAGCCGCGTATCGGTGACGCGCGCATGCACGCTCATCGCCGGTGAAAGCTCGATGAACGGGCGCGCCTCCGGGCATGGGTAGAAGCCGTACAGCGAGATGCCCAGGCGCACCATGTCGAACGCGACGTCGGGGTAGCGAATGGCCGCCGCCGAGTTCGCCGCATGCACGATCCCGGGATTCACCCCCGCCGCGCGCAGGGCGCTGATCGCCTCGTGGAAGCGCTTCGTCTGGATTTGGAAGTCGAGCGTCTCCGCGCAGTCGGCGGTCGCGTAATGCGTGAACGTGCCGACCAGATCGAGCGCGCGATGAAAGCTGACCTGCTTCATAAACGCGACCGTTTCATCGTAGCGCACGCCGATGCGGTTCATGCCCGTGTTCACCGCAAGATGGTACGGAGCGCGCAGCCCCACGGCGTCGGCGGCCTCGGCATAGCCGATGAGGAATTCGGGCGTGTAGACGGAGGGCATGACCTTGTAGGCGAGCAGCAGCGGGATCGCCGATGCGGGCGGCTCGGACAAGACGAGAATCGGCGCGTTCACGAACGCCTCGCGCAGCTCGATGGCCTCGTCAACCGTTGCGACGCCGAGATATTCCGCCCCCGAGTTCAGCGCCGTCTTAGCACACCGCACGGCGCCGTGACCGTAGGCGTCTGCCTTGACGACCGCCATAAGCCGGCAGTGCGAGCCGATCCTGTGCTTCACGGCGGCTGCGTTGCGCCTGATGGCATTCAGATCGATCTCGACCCATGACCAGCGGCGATCCGCACTGGGAATAGCGCGGAGCCGATCAGGGTCGAAGCTCGCAGATGCGTGCGATCCGTCGGACGAAGGCGGCTCCGAGAAGAACCGACGAATGTCGCCAGAGGCGTTCGCGGCGGAAAACCCCGTGAAGTCGTTCCGTATGTCGTCCACAATCGCCCGCCTTTCCGCACTGCATGCGCCCCGCTTCGCTCTGAGCGGCGCGCCCTCTTGCATCTGGCGAAAGTATAGCACTCGGTTGCCGTGCGGCCTGTTGCGGAGAGGGGGCGGATCCCGAAACGGACGTGCGCAACGAGCGGCGTGTTTTCTCAGGCAAGCGGAACGACGTGGGGAAACGGCGTATCTCAGCGGCGCGCTTACCGGTAAAATCCGACCGCTGCTGCATGATCGGCAGCCCAACGAGGGCGCGAGCCGAAACCGAGCCTATAATGACCTTGGCAGTTGGGATTCAGCCCAACGCCCTGCTTTAACCCCCTATAAAGCAGTAGCGACGCTCTTGTCGCAACCCTCCTGTTGACCCGGTCGGAGTTCCCCTCTCTGATCGGGTCTCTCTTTTGCCGCCTTCATC
>CAZBEP010000080.1:0-7510 GCA_964490925.1 uncultured Eggerthellaceae bacterium
CCCTGCGGCCTGGCGGCATCGGCGTCGATCGCCTCGAGCACCGCCCGGATGGCGGGGCACGGCGCGACGACGTCCTGCACCTCGCGCTCGTCGGGCAGCAGGGCGTAGGCGACGACCATGATGAGCAGGAGCGCGAGTGTGAGCGTCCCCTCGCCGAACGGCAACGCGTCGATAGAGATGAAGACGGGCAGAATCGATCCCGCGAACGTCGCGAGCGCGAGCAGGCCGCGGCCGAGGCCGAACACGAATATGGGCGAGATTGTGAAGCGCTGTGATAGCTCGCCGAAGAAGATCCACATAAGCGCCTCGAAACAGATGTAGCCGACGAGCAACACGGCGCTCGATATTGGAGAGAACCCCCCGACGGCGGACGGTATGAACACGATCACGACGGCGATGAACGGGATGATGGGTCGGAAGAGGCGGTTCCAGCGTCCCGATCCGCCGAGGGCAAGTACGGTGATCAGGATGAGCGCTGCCGCACACAGGGATGCGGCGAGCGTCACGACTTGGTCTGCGAGGGACGTAGCGGACAGGATAGACTGCACGGACGTCTGCCGGAGCGTTCCGAGGGAAAGCCCGAACACGAATACGGGCACGCCGAACTTGGCAGCGAATTTCGCTTTGTTGACGGCGAGGGGACTGAATGCCGGCGGGACGCCGCGCTCATAGAACGGGCGCGGCACTTTCGTCCAGAGGATGGCGAGCTCGACGAGGGGGATGGCCGCGGCGAGGACGCCGAGGGCGGGATAGGCGAGGTGCTTGGTGCCGAGCGCGTAGACGCCGAAGCCGACGACGATGGCGAAGGTGCCGTTGAGCATGATTGAGGAGGGGTCGCAGCGCGCGAATGCGATGCCCCACTGCAAGATGAGTTCCGCCGACCCGATGCCGGTGAAAATGCCGGAGGCTATCTCGATTGCGAATGCGGCAGTGCTGTCCGGCGGCATAGGCGTGACGAGGGCGAAGGAACTGATGCTCATGGCGACAGCCGCTACGGCGAGGGTTCGCTTCGACACGTAGAACCGCAGGAGGCGCTGGTCGGTCGCGGATGCGAACAGGAGGCAGAACGCGTAGACGAAGATCGACACGATGAAGGTGAGCGAGGCGTAGACGCCGTGGAACCCGGTGATGAATACGGCGGTACCGAACGTGCTCGGCGTCGCGAACATCGTCGAGTAAATCCATGCCTGATGGAGGCCGTAGCCTATCGAGATGAGCCCAAGTTCTCCGAACGACGACTTCTCTCTGTAGTCCGCGTTGAGCGTGATGCGCGGAACCCTGACTCCCATGCGCGCTTCCTTCCCCTCAGCGCTTCTCTTGCGCTCTGTTCGCCTGCCGACCTGCAGTGTGATCGCGCCCTTCGGGATCCCTGCGTCCCCGCGCTCCCCTGTCCCGAACGATCAGCGGGAACGCCGCATGGGAAAGGACAGAGATCAGTCTGTTCAAGATGCAAAGAACCGGTTCTCAAGATACTGGACAATATCCACTATAGTCAAGCCATTTCAATTCTTCGGACGCAGGCAGAAAGCGGAGTGGGCTGCGCTGTGGGGGAAGGCGTCGGGGGCAGCTGGCCGTCTGCCCCCGCCTCCGGCGGATTACTCCACCGTGATGACCACGTTGCAGTACCGCGTCAGAACGGTGTCGGTACCGACGACCCCTTCGGAGTCGTGCGTGGTCTGGGTTCCGGGGTTCTGGCTGCCCGCCTCGTATACGGTCGCCGTCCACGTCTTATCGGCAAGGTAGTCCGCCAGGCTCTGGTACCCGTAGTCGTGGATGGCCTCGAGGCCATTCTGGCTGTTGCTGGACTCAATGCCCTCCTGCAGCAGCCCCTCTACGGTCGAGCCGTCGGGAACCATGACGAGCGACGCGCGCACGCCGTCTCCGATAGCGGTGGCGTCCACCGTGCAGCAGACCTCGATCGCCCCCGTCGCCGTGCTGTTCGCAACGGCGTCGTCGCTGTGCACGTAGTACAGCGCATAAGCGGGAAGGGCGACAAGGAAGGCGCACGTGCACGCCAGAACCACGGCGGCAAGAACTCGCTTGCCCTTTGTTACGTTGGCCATTCGAGCTTCCTTTCCGTGGAAGCCCCGCTTTCGCAACGCGCCCCGATTATAGGGGCGTCCGCTTCGGGCGGTCAAGGCGCGCAGATTGCATATCATCCTCGTCCCATGAGGGGTTTCGGCATGATTTCCGCGCGCAATTAACCCTGGGAGGATGATATGGCCGCTTCCGCGTGCCCTATACTTCCCTCGTGCGGGCTCCCGCGTGCGGCCGCGCCTCGACGGGCGGGTGTGGGCTGCCCCGATGCGCTGCGGCGCGGGCGGCCGAAGGGGGACGACGGGATCCGAGGAGGGCAGCATGCCGTTTGCTGAAACCGATCGCGCGGAGGCGGGCGCCGACCCGATCGACGCGCTGTCCGCGTTCGACGACGACTTCGACCCGCTGGCGGTCGACGACTTCGACATCGACCAAGACGACATGGAGGACGAGAACCCCTACGACACCGTCGACTATCCGACGCTGCGCAACATGCCGGCCGGCGCCGTCCGCGAGGGCGTGTTCACGGCCGAACGCGCCGGAAGCGCCGAGGCCGCGCTCAAAAGCCTGCTCGACTACAACCCGGCGCGCCGTCCGGTGCTGCTCGCGGTCATCGACCTGTGCCGCGACGGGGCGCCCGCGAGCGCCGTGAGCGCCGCCGTCGACGAGCTGCAGAAGGACAACCGCTCCGTCTACGCGCCGATGACGCTGTGCCGGATGCTCGAGCGCGCCGGGGCGCTTTCGCTCGAGATGCCGGAGGTGTCGGTGGCGCGCGAGAGCGCGGCCGACGGGGTCGAATACCTCGAGATCGCCGAGCGCGTCGACCCGATATGGCGCGCGACGGAGGCCGGCCTTGCCGTGCATGCGGAGCTGACCGGCGGGGCGTCGTTCCGCGACATCGTGCTTTCCCGCGACGTCCGCTACCTCGAGGTGTACGCGGCGGTCATGCGCGCCGTCGCCGAGCGGCCGCTCTCGCGCAACGAGATCGACCGGATCGTCGACGGCTTCGAGATCGTGCAGAGCCCGCGGCGTTTCGGCGAGCACTTCATCGACATGCTCGAGCGCACCGACGCCCTCGCGTGGAAGGATCGCGCCTGGCAGCTGACCGACCTCGGTCGCGCGCTGCTGCCGGAGGTCGAAGAGGCGCTCGCCGCGAGCGCGGACGTGCTGCAGGAGGGGACGAGACCCGCGACCGCCGACGGGCGGCGGTAGGGGAAGGGGAGACGATGACCGACGAAACGACCGCCTCTGCGCAACGCGCCGCAGAGGCTTCCGAGGGAGCCTCCGCCGAGGGGGCCTCCGAACTCGTCGAGCTCATGGAGCTGCGCGCCCGCACGTACGGGATGCTCGCGCGCCTGTTCCGCGAAGAGGTGGATCTCGAGGAGATCCGCGAGCTGCAAGGCGCGCGGTTCCCCACGGCTACGGGCAATGCGGACGTCGACGCAGGGTACCGGTGCCTCTACGAATACCTTGCGACGGCCTGGGAGGACAGCGTGACCGAGCTCGCCGTGGACTACGTGCGCACGTTCATCGGCCACGGGGTCAACGGCTATTCGGCGGCGTATCCGTTCGAGAGCGTCTACACGAGCGAGCGGCGCCTGCTCATGCAGGAGGCGCGCGCCGAGGTGCTTGCGACGCTGCGCGAGAACAAGCTCAAGGCCGGCGCCTGGAACGAGGGCGAGGACCACATCGGCCTCGAGCTCGAGTTCATGCAGCGCATGTGCCTGCGCGCCGCCGACGATCTGCGCGCGGGCGACGAGGAGGCCGCCGCCGAGAAGATCGAGACGCAGCGGACGTTTTTGAAGGATCACCTCGCGAACTGGGTTCCGATGCTCGTCGCCGACATGGAGCGCTTCTCTAAGACGAAGTTCTACCAGGGGCTCGGCCGCCTTGCGCTCGGGTGGGTGCACGAGGACGAGGGCGTTCTCGACGAGCTGCTCGACGAGCGCTAGGGAAACTCGCCCGCTGGCCGGGGCTGCCCGGCGGGATGCGCGCCCCTGCCGTCTGCCGCGCCCGCCGGCTGCGACTGCCCGGCCAGCGGCCTCAGCGGCCGAAGGTCGCGAGCGCCGCCTGGCCGCCCGTCGTCGCGGGGCAGGCGGCTCCCGCCTCGGCGAGGAACGCCGTCGGGCGCACGGCGGCAACGCGCTCGCCGTTTTCCGCACGCACGCGCGTGACCTGCATCTTCGTGCGCTCGGCCAGCTCGAGCGGCGCCTTGCTGAACGTCGAGACCACCAGCAGCTCGTCGGCCTTCGCCACGCCGCTGGAAAACGCGCGCCGCGCCTCGGAGAGCACGCGGCCGCGCGCCTCGTCGGTGCTCACCGTCTCGAAGGCGTCGCGCGGCGGCATGAGCCCGTCGACCGCCGCGACCGCGATCACGACGCGATATCCGGTGCCGGGCATCGCGTCGTACGTCGCGATGCGCACGTCGTGCGGCGCGGCGGGAAACGTCGGCGCCTCGACGGACTCCCGCACGATCGCAAGCGCCTCGGCCGCTCCCTCGTCGCCCTCCATGCGTCGCCGCGCCTCGGCGAACTCGGGCAGATTCTCGGCGCCGACGGCGCGCAGCAGGGCGAACCCGCGGCGCCCGGCGCTTTCGGCGACGGCCGCGCGCCCGGACTCCCACCGCCGCGCGAGTTCGCTGCGGCGCAGCACGCCCGCAGCGGCGGGGTCGCCTTCGCCGACGGCGCGCAGCGCCTCGTACAGCCCGATGCCGCGTTCGCGCGCGAACGCGGCGAGCGACTCCCACGCCTCGCTGTTCGCGAGGTGGTTGTCGAACCCGCACCAGCTGCGCCAAGCGACGACGTCTGCGGGGTCGGCGGCGAGACAGAGCCTCGTGTACGCGACGAACGCCTTAGCCCGCTCGCTATCCTGGTAAGAGCCGCCGAATCCGCCCCCGACGCCCGCCGTGGACGAGGAAAGCCCGTGCGCGGACAGCGCGCGGGCGGCGAGGCGCCCCCACCCGCGATTCGGGACGAGCACGCACACGTCGCGCTCGAGCAGCCCTTCGTCTGCGTCGAGCAGGGCGCGCAGGTATGAGGCGACGCCTGCGGCCTCCTCGTCGGGCGTGCGCCATTTGAGCACGACGACCCCGCGCGGCACGCCCCCGCGCCCGCCGTCGCCACGCGGGGCGTCCCCGGCCGTTTGCGCGGAGCCCTCGCCGTCGCGCGCGGTGATCGCGCCGGCGAATGCGGCGACGGCGGGGTCGCCGAACGGCTCGGGAAGCGAGAACGTTTCGACCCCGCGGCGCAGCGCGTCGAAGCGGGCGAACCCTTCCGGATGCGGCCGCCCGGATCGCAGCGGCACCGTCTCGCCGACGTTGCCCGCGACGACGATCTGGTCTCGCGCGAGCAGGCACAGGCAGGTCTGCTCGGCGCGCGAGAGGTTCTGGAAATCGTCGGCGAGCACGATCGCGTACGCTCCGCGCGCCGGCGCGCCGGCGTCGCTTTGCAGGTACTCGGCGCAGACAGCCCCCGCCTCCTGGGCGAGCATCGACTTGCGCGCCGAGAGCGTGCCGACAAGGTGGTTCCAGACGGTCTCCTCGGCGCCGCCGAAGCCCCAGTCCTTACGGGGGACGAGGTCGCAGCGCAGGCGGTAGAAGTACCCGAGCATCGCGCGCAGCTTGCGCACAGGCGTGCCGAGCGTCTTCATGTCCTCGAGCAGCAGGTTGTATTCGCCCGTCATGAGCAGGCGCGGCACGCGTCCGGTAGCCGCGACCGCCTCCGGCGCGCCGAGCGTGCGCACGATCGCGTCGAGCGCGCACTCGACGCGCACGGCGCGCGCCGCCTCGGCGCGCTCCTCCCCGAGCGCGGCGGCAAGGCGCGCCCGGAACGCGTCTGCGGCGAACGCCGTCGACACCGCGACGAGCACCGACGCCGGGTCGGCGCCCGCCTCGACGACCCGGGCGCAGCGGCGCACAAGCGCCTCGGTCTTGCCGCTTCGGGCGGGCCCTTCCACCTTCGCGAGGCGGCCTTCGAAGGCCGCGACCGCTTCGATCGCCCCGATCTGCATCATGGCCGCCCCCCTATGCCGTCGCCGCGCCGTCGGAGCGCGTCCCGGCGGCGGAGTCGTACGTGCACGCGGAGCCGTCCGCGTACTCGACGCGCCAGACGCCGTAGTCGATGGCGAAGTCGGGTTCGGGCACGGCGAAGCGCTCCTGCGCGTCGGCCTCTGCTCCGGCGGCCTCGTCCTCGCCATCTGTTCCGTCGCCCTCGGAAAGTCGCGCCGCGAGTTCGGGCGACTCGAGGAACGCCTCGTCGGCCGCCCGCTCCGCCTCTGCGGCCGCGCGCTCCACCTCCGCTTCGGCCGCCGCCCGCTCTGCTTCGCGGGCGGCCTCGCGGGCGGCCTTTGCCGCCGCGCCACGCTCGGCCTGGGCGGCAAAGGATTCCGGCGAGGGCATGAGCACCCGCGCGACGCCCTCGCCGAGCGCGCCGGCGTTAAGCGCCTCGCGCATCCGCGTGAGCAGCGCGCCGCATGCCGGGTCGATGCCGCTGTTCGAGTCGAGGTGCAGCAGCACCGAGAGCGCCCCGTTTTCGAGTGCGACCTCGATCCACGAGAACAAAAGCTCGGGTCTGCCGATCTCGCGCTGGCGGCGATTGAAAATGACCATGTTGTTGCCGACCTTGTGCAGCACGCTTTCGAACCAGTGCGCCATCGTCGCGTTCCACAGCTCGTCGGCGCCCTCCACAGACGAGCGCAGGTAGCGCCGCGTTCCGAGCTTTACGAGGATGCGTGCGACGTTTTCCGGGTCGCCGTCGGACGCCTCGTGCGTGCGGACGACGGTCGAGGCGACGTGCGCGTAGCAGCGGGTCACCTCGAGCCGCAGCTCCCTGCTGTCAAGCCGCTCGTCCACGTCGAGGATGAGCGCGAACGAAGGTCTCTGTCTGGTCATGTCCCCCTCCTCCTTTTTCATCCTCCCGGCGGCGCGCGCCTGCGTCCCAGGCATGCGCCGCAGCCCCCTGATCTGCCAAAGGCCAGTATAGAAGCGGAGGACGCAAGAAAATAATCCGAGGGGGATGATATGTCTGCGGCCAAGCATCCGAGCCTTATGATTCTTGAATCCCCCCGGTCTCTAGAATGCCGCACGGGTCGGAGAGGCGCCTTGGCGGAAGGGGAGGCGCACGGCCAAAAAAACGGCACGCATCATGAGAGGAGGAAGGGGATATGGCGAAACTTACGCTGACGAGGCGCAGCTTTGTGAAGGCTGCGGCGATCGCCGGTGTAGCCAGCTCGGTCGGGTTCGCCGCCATGCCGTCTGCGGCGCTCGCCGAGGGCGAGGACGAGACGGCGGGCGAGACCCAGCGCATCCGCTCCGCCTGCCGCGCATGCGGCAAGTGCGAATGCGGCGTGTGGGTCACCGTTCGGGACAACAAGGTGCTGCGCGTCGAGGGCGACGAGTCCAACGCCCACAGCCGCGGCCACTGCTGCGCGAAGTCGCAGTCGTCGATGCTCGCGCTGTACCATCCCGACCGTCTGC
>CAZBEP010000081.1:0-7470 GCA_964490925.1 uncultured Eggerthellaceae bacterium
CGGGCCGAGTAGCGGCGTCGGACGGCCCCGCGCCCCCGGCGGGCGGAGCCGGGCCCGCCGTGCGGGGCAGCGGGGCGCATGGGCCGCATGGGCCGCGCCCGGGGAGGGCCCCGCGGGGGCGGGGCGGCGGGCCCCGTCCCGCCGCCGCCCCGGGCGCTCCCGCACGCATCGGAGGGCCCTGCGAGGCCCGTTTTTCGCGGTTTGGGAGGATCCCGCGCCCCGCGTGGCGCGCCGGGGCGGCTCGCTCGCGGCGTTTCCCCAGGTGGCGCGATCTCGGTTCCCCCGGATCCCTCCCGAGCCGGGGCTAACTCCTCCCGAGCCGAAGCTAACTCCTCCCAGACCGCGAAAAAGGGGCCTCCGCGAGGCTCCCGATGCGTGCGCGGGTCGGAAATCCTCCCAAGCCGGGGCTAACTCCTCCCGAGCCGGAAGATTCGTCCCTCCGCGTCAGGCCCGCCAAGAGGAGGCTTGCGGGCGTCGCAATTCGCGCGTACTGCTTCTGATCGGCGGAAACGGGGAGCGAGCAGGGGAGTGCTATACTTTCTGCGAGCAAAGCATCGCGCAGGAAAGGCAGCATGTCCCATGGCAGTCATCAAGAAGTCTCCCGGCGAAATCGAGGCGATGAAGGAGGCCGGCCGCATCTCGGCGAAGGTGCTCCGCAAGGTCGGCGCCCGCGTGCAGCCGGGAGTCACCACGCTCGAGCTCGACGAGTTCGCGGAGATGCTCATCCGCCTCGAAGGGGGCGTTCCCGCGTTCAAGGGCTACGGCGGGTTCCCCGGATCGATCTGCGCTTCGGTGAACGAGCAGATCGTACACGGCATCCCGTCGGCGAGCGTCGTGCTGCAGGAGGGGGACATCCTCTCCATCGACACCGGCGCGATCGTGGACGGCTGGGTCGGCGACAACGCCTGGACCTACCCGGTCGGCAAAATTTCCGAGGAGAAGCGCCGCCTGCTCGAGGTGACGGAGCAGTGCATGTGGGCGGGGCTCGACGCGGCGCGGCCGGGCAACCGCCTCGGCGACATCGGCGCCGCGGTGCAGGAGATTGCGGAGGCGGCGGGCTACGGCGTCGTGCGCGAATACGTCGGCCACGGCATCGGACGCACCATGCACGAGGATCCGAACGTCCCCAACTTCGGGCATCGCCGCACCGGGCTTACGCTCGAGCCGGGGATGGTGCTCGCGATCGAGCCGATGATCAACGCCGGCACGCACAAGACGCGCCAGATGCCCGACGGCTGGCTCGTCTGCACGCGCGACGGCAAGCCCTCGGCGCACTTCGAAAAGACGGTCGCCATCACCGAGGACGGCCCGCTGATCCTCACGACCGAGCCGGAACACCGCCGCCCGGTGAACTAAGCCGGCTAACGCGGGAAAACGTCGAATGATCGCCGCTTGGCAACCCGCGCCTCACCTTCGGATAGTTTCAGCCCATCGATGCAGGTCATGATGCCTCGATGGGCTGAGTTTCGCATGCGCCCCGACGGAGTGCGCATGCGGGGCGAAGGCGGGCGGCCCTCATTCTCTCAAGCGACGAAATGCTGGGCGAACTTCATGAGCGACATGCGATTGTTGACGCCCATCTTGCGATAGATGTTCTCCAGGTGCTTTTTAACCGTTCCGGAGCTGATGGTGAGCTTAGTGGCGATGTCGGTGATCGTCATTCCGTAGACGACGTGAGAGACGACTTCTATCTCGCGCGCCGTCAAGCCGTATTGGCTGCGCAAGGTCTCGGAATCGACGAGGCCGTATCGGTTGTTCCGAAAGAATCGCCCGAGCGCGCGCGTGATGAACGGTTCGAGTACCTTGACGATAAAGCGCTCTTTATGGGTGAACGGGTTTTGACGGGGCGTCCGACAGAGAACGAGGGCTCCGAGCATGCCCTTGTCATCTGCAAATGAGCATACGCACGTTGTCTGGCCTTCGATCGGGTTTGACGGGATCGGGCCGTCCGCTTGCTGACGCGAAGGGGAGAAAACGATGCGGGAGTGCGTGTGCTCCGCATTCGTCCCGACGATGCTCTCTACGCAGCGCTTGAATACTTCGGCGTTAAGATCGGTGCCGACCGGCTGTGCGATCAGACAGCTCGTAAGCTGCCATGTTTTAGGAACGCAGAGAAAGAACGCCGCGCTTTGGTACGGAACGCGGGTGGAGAATGCCTGAAGCGTCGCGTATCGGGCTTTCTCGTGCGTTCGGGCGGCTTCGATCGAACAGGCGACCTCCATGAGGTCGATCCACTCATTGTCGGAAAGCGAACTTCGCCGAGCAGATTTCCTTCGTGATCCGTTAGAGAGGTTCATCGCTTCACCACGCTTGCGTGTTCTCGTGTGCTGCTCCAATTCAAATACGCCGAATTTCGTATTTTGACCGTATGATAGTTGGATATCATTAAATACTGGCATCGATCCTATAATCTTCACATGCCAATATAGTATATTTTTGGCAAAGCGGAAAGGATGAGGTTATGAAAGAGAGTCTTTCCCGTCGGTCGTTTATCAAGCTCGGTGCAGGCTTCATCGCCTTAGGGGCTGCGAGCGGGCTTGCGGGCTGCTCGGGCGGATCGGATTCCGACGAGGCAGAAAGCGGAAGCGAAACCTCCTTCGATCCGAGCGACTGGGACTCCGTTCTCGAAGCAGCCAAGGGGACGACGGTCACCTACTATGGATACGGCCAATACGAGGGGCTTAATGCCTGGTTCGAGGGCGATTTTTCCGACACGATGAAGGAAAAGTACGACATCACCTTCGAATACGTGCAGGTGACGAACACCGCCGAGATCATCACCATGCTGCAGGACGAGCTGCAGGCCGGCATCGGCGAAGGCGAAGGCGTGTGCGACGTCGCGTGGGTGAACGGAGAGAACTTTGCCCAGTGCAAGATGAGCAACGTGCTTTGGGGAGACTATGTGCAGTATTTGCCCAACATGCAGTATTACGATTCCGAAAGCCTCGGCGTTAACGATGATGACGGTTACCCGATCGAAGGGATGGAGTCGCTCTGGGGCACGACGGTCAACGCCCTCATTTACGATTCAGCGCGCCTCGATGAAAGCGAGGTGCCTCAGACAGCCGATGAGTTCATGGCCTTCGCTCAGGCCCACCCTGGAGAGATGACGTATCCCGCCATTCCCGATTTCAACGGAACCCGTTTTTGCAGCCAGCTCATCATGAGCGTATGCGGCTCGGATTGCTTCGAGGGGATGGACGAGAACACGACCACGGATGAGATGAGGGAGAAGCTTGCGGACGGTCTCGACTTTCTCCGCGATCTCAATCCCTATCTGTGGAACGAGGGACTTGCGTATCCTCCGACGCAGTCGGATGCGACGACCATGTTCGCCAACGGCGAGATCTACTTCCTCGAAGGCAACGCATGGATCGCGGGCAGCATCGAGGCGGGCACGTATCCGGCGACAGCGCGCTCGGTTCCCTTCGAATGCAACATCCTTGCGCACCATTACCTGACGATTCCGTACAACTGTCCGAATCTTGCAGCGGCGCTCGTCATGTGCAACGAATGGCTGAGTCCCGAATGCGTCGCCGAGAGATGCCTTGTCAACTACGTGCCGCCGACCGACTGCATGCTTATGGATACGCTTTCGGATGAGCAGCGCACGTATCTGGAAGAGATGATCGAGGTTGGAGGCCAGTACGCCGCCCCGCTTGAGGAGTTCTACGAGCACGGCGTCGCGAACGTGCCGGCCACTGCGGTCGAGACCTTCGAGAATCTGATCCTGAATGAGGTCATGGGCAAATATAACGACTAGCCCCAGATCCAAGCTTGTGTGGGAGGTGGATGCATGCGATCCGAACGGGGAGATGCCGATTTTCGAAAAGGACGGGCCGAAGGTGACGCGACAGAGTAAGCGCAGGGTGGCAGAGCGCTGCATTCCCTATGTGCTCGTTTTGCCTTATGTGCTGTTGCTGCTGCTGTTCGTCGTCTGTGTTTACAACATCGTCATGCAAAGCCTCGGCTTGGTGCCGGGGCTCGATCAGGGTCTGTCCCTCGATGCCTATGAGTACGTGTTCACGAGCCAGACGACCCTGTCGAGCATCGGGGTGAGCCTCTACGTCGCGCTCGCGTCGACGATTCCCTCGATCGTGTTCGGGACGCTGCTTGCATGGTGTCTCGTGACGGTGAGGCAGGAAAAGACGCTCGGCGCCATCGCCGGGCGCCTTCCCTTGCAGATTCCCCATACGATCGCGTGCGTGCTGGTGGTCAACATGTTCCTTCCAACGGGCATGCTGCCGCGCCTGCTCGAGGCGGTGGGGCTGTCTGGAGCCTCCGATCTCTTTCGTCAAGTGCTCTACTTGCCGAACTACTTCGGCGTCATCATCGAGTACATTTGGAAGGAGACGGGCTATGTCTGCTTTATGGTGCTGCCGGTTATGTCGGGGATCAGCGAGCGCTATGGAGAGGCGGCGTCGAACCTCGGCGCATCGACGCTGAAAGGCTTTCTCCATGTGCTGTTGCCGTACTGCCTCCCGACGATCAGGACGCTCGGGATCATCGTGTTCATCTACTCCTTTGGCGCCTATGAAACGCCGTATCTGCTGGGAAGCGCAACGGTCAAGGCCCTGCCGGTGCTCGCCTATGCGGAGTACAGCTTGTCGGGCATCGCGGTGCATCGGCCGATCGCGATGGCGCTCAATATGGTGCTCATCGTGCTCACGGTGATCGCGTCCTTGCTGTATTACTATCGCGGCGTGCGCAAGGAGCGCGCGCTGAGAGAGGGAAGATAGCATGCGTGCCGCGCGAAGCAGGCGCTTCAACCAGCGAAGCCATCCGGTGATGCGGGCTTTTCTCATCGTCGATGCCGTGATCGTGCTTCTTCCGATCGCCGTGCTTGTCATATGGGCTTTCGCGTATACGTGGACGTATCCCGACCTGCTGCCGAGCGAGTGGAGTCTGCGGGGCTTTGAGACGGCTTTGTCGATGAACCGCGATCTTCCGCAGATCGTCGTTTCGAGCATAGCGCTTTCCTTTGTCGTTGCGATGCTTGCCGTGGTGCTCTCGCTGTTGGTGGCGCGTGCGCTCGCCCTGCACGATTTCAAGGGAAAGCGCATCATCGATTTCGCCTCTCTGCTGCCTTTGATGGTATCGGCGACGGCTTTCGGCATGGGAACGCATGTGTTCATGCTGCAGCAGGGATGGGCGAATACGTATTTCGGCGTCATCCTCGTTCATATGCTGCTTGTCGTCCCCTATACCATCAAGACTCTTGTCGAGCCGATGAAGATCATGGGGAGGACGTATTCAGACCAGGCGCGCAACCTCGGCGCATCGACATTGCAGGCATTTTTCCACGTCGAGCTCGCGCCCTTGTTGCCAACCATCGTCGCGTCGATGGGACTTGCCTTCATCGTGTCTTTCGGCCAGTACTTCCTCACGCTCATCATCGGCGGCGGCAAGGTCGTCACGCTCGCCATCATCATGGTGCCGTGGGTTGCTTCGGCCGACCGGACCCTCGCTGCAACCTATGCGCTGATTTATCTGGTCGCGACCTTGCTCGCGCTTGTCGTGTTCGATCTGATCGGACGCGTCCTCTCGCGTGGCCGCACGCATCACCTGGCATAGAAGAGAGGCATTGCTATGGGTTTGAAAGTCACGCATCTCAACGTGCTTGCAGGAAAGACCCATATCCTGCACGACATCGACCTCGAAGTGGAATCGGGAGAGTTCTTTTGCTTTTTAGGGAGTTCGGGATGCGGGAAAAGCAGCCTCATCAAGACGATCGCGGGGCTTATGCAGGAGCAGACGGGCGAGATCGTCCTTGATGGCGCGCCGCTGCATGAGCGTGCGCCGCAGAAGCGCGAAGCGATCGTGGTGTTTCAGGATCTTCGCCTCTTCGAGAATATGACGATCGGGGAAAACGTCGCCTATCCGCTGCGCATCAAAGGCGTCGGCAAGGCCGAGCGGCTGCGCCGCGCAGAAGGGTATCTGGAGCAGGTGCAGCTTGCGGGCTTTTCGAAAAGGCATACGGGGGAGCTTTCCGGAGGTCAAGCGCAGAGGGTGGCGCTTGCCCGAGCGCTTGCCGCAGAGCCGCGCCTGCTGCTCCTTGACGAGCCTTTTTCGTCTCTTGACGAGAACTTGCGCGAGGACATGCGCGCACTCGTGATGAGCATCCATCGCTCTACCGGCTTGACGACGATCATGGTGACGCACGACCAGCACGAGGCGCTTGCCATGGCCGATCGGATCGCGGTGATGAGCGAGGGACGGATCGTGCAGGTCGGAACGCCGAAGGAGATCTACGAACACCCCGCCTCGTACGAGATCGCGTGCTATTTCGCCGATGGCGACGTGCTGGAGGGAGCCACGGAGGGCGGGGTCTTTCGCGCGGGCGGCGCCGAAGGCGTTGAGATTTCCGTTGCCGACGGAAGCGCGCCGCGCATCGCCGTCGTGCGCGAAAGCGCTGTCAAGATTGATCTCGACGGCCTTCCCTCCCTTGTTTCGGAGCTTCGCTACCAGGGCCAGCGGCGGCGGGCGACGCTGGTGTGCGGTGAAGCGAAACTGCATTGCACATTTGCGGAAGACGCGGCACCTCGGCTTGGCGAAACGATACATCTGCGGATCGATCCGGGCAAGGTGCTCTTTTTCGACGGAGACGGCGATCACTGAGGCGGCGGCTGTGGAGAAATCGTACTACACCGTTGTGGCGCGCGACGAGAAAGGCGTCGTTGCCTACAACACAAAGACATGCGCGCTGGTCGAGCTTACGGAAGAGGAGGCTTGCGATCTCGATCAGTTGCCCCTCTGCGACAACGAAGAGCGCGCCCGGCTCTTTCTCGAGGCCGGCATTGCGGTGAACAGCGCCGAAGCCGAGGCCGACGAGGTGCTGTACCGCGAGCATCGCTGCCGCCACAACTCGCGCATGTTCGAGCTTACGATCACGCCCTCGCGCGTCTGCAACTTCGCCTGCGATTACTGCTATGTGCCGAAACGGCCCGAGACGATGAGCGAGGCCGTCCAAGACGCTCTGATCGCCTTCGTGCAGGATCACTATGATCGACGACCCTTCAAAGAGCTGCGCGTCAACTGGTACGGTGGGGAGCCGCTGCTGCACATCGATGCGATGGAACGCATCAGCGCCCCGCTTATCGCGCTGTGCCGAAGGCATGGGGTCGACTACATCGGCCACGTGCTCAGCAACGCATCGCTTGCCGATGCCCGGATGAGCCGTCGCCTGAAAGAGAACTGCGGGATCGTATCGGTCATGCCGACGGTGAGCGGTTTCGGCGATATGCAGGACTGGCAGCGCCCCGCTCGAGACGGGACCAAGTATTTCGACACAATTATGGACAACATCGACGCAATGATCGATGCGGGCATCATCGTGCATATGAACTACGTAACGAACAAAAACAACATCGAGGAATGCACCGAGCTTGCGCACCTGCTGGCGCATACGAAGCGCGTCCGCACGCGTTTGAGCAAGACGGGGGCCTTCGGCAAAGAGGCGATATACCTTGC
>CAZBEP010000082.1:0-7438 GCA_964490925.1 uncultured Eggerthellaceae bacterium
ACGGCATCGAGCCCACCTGGAAGGGCCTTTCGAAAGAGGAGCTCGCGAAGCTCGACGAGGAGGAGCGTCGCGAAGAGAAAGCCGATCGCCTCGCCCGGCGCGGGACGGCGGCGTAGGCGCACAGCGGATGCGTCCTTCGCTGCCTGCCGAACCGCTGCATTCGCAGGTATTCGCGGGACTGCCTCCATCGGGAGCACAGGCGACCCTGCGGACAGCGGGATGCGGATTGATCGGCCGCCGTTCGCCCCGTTTTTCCGCCGGTCACACATAGTCTTTATCGATTATTTGACTGTATCAACTAATAGCATTATGCTAGTTGACAAGGCGGAAGCGGGCGCAGCCGGCAGCAGAGTCCGCAGCGCATCCCTCTTTCGCCGTCCAGACGACCGCACCACCCCCCAACCCTCCGGTCGGTCGTCATTCTCTCCGTAAGGCCCTCTGCCCTCCCCCGGGCAGAGGGTCGTTCTCATGGGCAGAGGGTCGTCCTCATCCCCCAGATGCTCCGCCGGCGACACCAGCCGTTTACCGAGAAAAGCAGCCGGCCGTCCTGCCATGCGCCTCCCCCGCCGACGAGACGGCCGACGAGCGCGCCCTGCCCGCCGGCATCGATGCTATGCTAGAAGATACCGACGCAAAAAAGGAGGGACTTCCATGCAGCCTTCCCTGCTCCTTTCTTCCGGCGAGTTCGCCCGGATGTGCAACGTCAGCCGAGAGCTGCTCATTCACTATGACAAAATCGGCCTGCTCAAGCCGAAAGAGGTCAAGGACAACGGCTACCGCTACTACTCCCTGCGGCAGCTCTACCTCTTCGACGCGATCCGCTTCTTTGCCGACACCGGCATGTCGACCGCCGAGATCAAAGACTACCTCGAAAACCGGTCGTCCGACACCTTCCTCGAAAAGGCGGCAGCGAGCATCGAGAAGATGGAACGCCAGCGGGAGCTCCTCGACGCGCGCATCGGCATGATGGAGAAGATGCGCTATCTCACCCAACGGGCGCTGTCGTTCCCGAAGGGGAAGCCGCGCCTTTCGTTCTGGGACGAGACGTGGTACCTCTCCACCGACATCGCGCGCGAGCGCACGCAGCGCGCCTATGCGGACGCCGTAAGCGAGCATTCGGACTACTGCCGCAACGTCGCCGGCGTGTCGAAGTTCCCCCTCGGGCGCATCGTCGACGTGCCCGACCCGCACGACTCCTCCCGCTTCTACTACACGAAGCTCCTCACCTGGATCGACGAGCCGAAGCACCCGGAGCGCTACGAGGATCGGCTCGTCCGCAAACCGCGCGGCACCTATGCCGTCCTACTGCACCAGGGCGGCACGCGCGGCATCGGGGCGTCGTACGGCAAGCTGCTCGAGTTCCTCGACGATGAGGGGCTTACCCCGAAAGGCCCGATCGTCGAGATCGACATGCACTCCTACCTCACCTCGAATCGCACCGACGACTACCTTCTTCATATCTCTGTGCTTGTGGGAGAAGAATAGCGGAAGACGCGCCCTCGGCACCGAGAATCGCGGCCGGCCGAGCGCCCTCTGAGGCCGGCCGCCATCGGCGACGACGAAGGCGATCCGCCGCTGACGGCGACCGCTGACGAATGCGTGCGAAGCGCGTCCCGAACAACACGGCGGGCCGCGCGCCCCCGAAAACAGCGCGCGGCCCGCATTCCCCGACTATGTATGCGGCGGGCGGCGCCGATGCAGGCGCCGCCCGCCTTTTCCTTTGCGCCTACGCGCTCAACAGCTCCTGCTCGCGGATGAGATCGCCCACGACGGACGGCTCGGACAGCGTCGAAATCTCGCCGAGGTTCTCCGTCTCCTTCGCCGCGATCTTGCGCAGGATGCGCCGCATGATCTTTCCGCTGCGCGTCTTTGGCAGCGCCGCAGCGAAGTGGATGATGTCGAGCTTGGCGATGGGGCCGATGGTCGTACGCACCCGCCTCTGCAGCTCTGCGCGCAGTTCGTCGCCCACAACGGTGCCCTCGACCACGGTCACGTATGCGTAGACGCCCTCGCCCTTGACCGGATGCGGGTACCCCACGACCGCCGCCTCCGCAACGTTCTTGTGACCCACGAGGGCGCTTTCGATCTCGGCCGTGCCGATGCGATGGCCGGACACGTTGATAACGTCGTCGATGCGGCCGGTGATCCAGAAGTAGCCGTCCTCGTCGCGATACGCCCCGTCGCCGGTGAGGTAGAGGCCCTTCATCGGGAAGTAGGTCTGCTTGAAGGCATCGGGGTTGCCGTAGACGCCGAGCATCATGCCAGGCCACGGCCGAGAGACCACGAGACTCCCCTTCTCGCCCGTCGCAGCCTCCGACCCGTCGGAGTTCACCACCTTCGGCGAGACACCGAAGAAGGGCAGCGCGGCCGAACCGGGCTTCATGTTGACGGCGCCGGGGATCGACGTGATCATGACGCCGCCCGTCTCCGTCTGCCACCACGTGTCCGCGATCGGGCAGCGGCCTTGTCCGATCGTCGAGTAGTACCACAGCCACGCACGGGAGGTGATGGGCTCGCCGACCGAGCCGAGCATCCGCAGCGTCGAGGTATCGCGGCCGTTTACCCAGCTATCGCCCTCCTTCATCATCGAGCGGATGGCGGTCGGGGCAGTGTAGAGAATGTTCACGCCGAACTTCTCGACGACCTCCCAATAACGGTCGGGCTTGGGGTAGCTCGGCACGCCCTCGAACATAAGGGAGGTAGCGCCGTTGGCGAGCGGCCCGTAGACGATGTAGGAATGCCCGGTGATCCAGCCGGCGTCGGCAGTGCACCAGTGGATGTCGTCCTCCTTGAGGTCGAACACGTAGCGCATGGTGAGCGTCGCATAGAGCAAGTAGCCGCCCGTGCCGTGGAGGATGCCTTTGGGCTTGGCGGTAGAGCCGGACGTGTAGAGGATGAACAGCGGGTCGGTCGCCTCCATGCTCACCGGCTCGCACTCGGCGGACGCCGCAGCGGTCAGCTCGTGCCACCACAGGTCGCGCCCGCCCACCATGTCCGTCTCGAGATCGACGCGCCGCACGACGACGCAGCGCTCGACCTGCGGGCACTCGGCGAGCGCCTGGTCGCAGACGGCCTTGACGCCGAGCGTCTTGCCCGAGCGATAGCCGAAGTTCGCCGTGACGACGATCTTCGCGCCGGAATCCTCGATACGGCCTTTCAGCGCCTCGGCGGACAGGCCGCTGAACACCACGCAGTGGATCGCGCCGATGCGGGCGCACGCGAGCATTGCGATGGCGAGCTGCGGGATCATCGGGAGGAAGAGAACCACGCGGTCGCCGCGGCCGACGCCGAGGCCCCGCAGCATGTTCGCCGTCTTGCAGACCTCGCGGTGAAGCCGCTGATAGGTGTAGATATCGACGTCGTCTTCCGGCTCGCCTTGCCAAATGAGGGCGGCCTTGTTCTTGAGCGGCCCTTCGAGGTGCCGGTCGAGGCAGTTGTACGACGCGTTGAGACGCCCGCCTCGGAAGTAGCGCACATAGGGCTCGTCCGCCTCGAAGTCGTATTCCTCGACGGCGTCCCACGGCGAAAACCACGAGAGGCTCTCCTTGGCCATGCGACCCCAGAACCCCTCGGGATCCTCGACGGACTCGCGGTAGAGTTTGTCGTAGTCATGACGGCTGCGCAGGCGAGCCTTGAAGCTGAACTCGGAAGAAGGCTCGACAACGGGTTCGTTCTCGAGCATCTGCCTGATGAAGGCTGCGCGCGTGCTCTTGTTCATGAGGGACACCTGCTTTCGGGTCGGGCCGCCGGACGCGAAGGGAGCCGGACGGCAGTTCGGGGAATGCGCGGCCGCAGCGCCATGCGGCGACTGAACCGAATGGCGCAGCGAAGGCGCCGGATAATCGGGGGACTGCTTCGGATCTCAGGCGCGGCGGGGTTTCCGTACCGGCCGCCGCGCCTGGTTTCCCAAGGGGGAGCGCTGTCCTTCGGAAGCGCTATGCGACGTTGCCGACGTACATGAGGTCGGGGACGCTCGGGGTGCAGGCGCTCATCGACAGAACCTTTTCGGGGCTGCAGGAGCGCAGGCTTGCACGAAGGTCGGGACGCTCGTAGGCCAGCTGCGAGAAGGCGTCGTCGACGAGAACCTCTTCGAGGATGCCCTGGCAGTTGTACAGGGCGGCGCACAGCACGTCGGCGGTATGCTCCGTGCAGACTGCGCACCAATCGTAGTCGGCACCGTCGAGAAGCTCGGTCGCGTAAGCGATCAACTCGTGATGATTCAGGCAGGTCAGAAGGCGACGAGCCTGCGCCTCGGAAAGCGGCTCACCGTCGAGCACGCCGTCGAGGCGACGCAGCGCGCTCTTGCGGACGAACATCGGAAGCTCGCGGGACGCGAGGCCGACGAGCAGATCGACGTCGGTCAGAAACTCGACGGCGACCGTCCGCACGATGCGGCTCGCATCGTCGTTCGCCATGAAGGAGACGAGGTCCGTCTCGTCGAGCGCACAGACTGCTTCTTTCAGCGCCTTGCCGTGGAGTTCGGTGAGACGGGCGACCGTCGATGCGGATACCTTGTCCGCCATCAGCATTCCCGTCGTGATTACCTGAGGATGCACCGGCTGCCTGTCCACGCTTCTTGCGCTCATAACCGAACCTCCTTCTGAGCTGCCCTCTGCATCGACCTTTACTCTGTCTGTCTCATAAGCGTTGAACAACGTGGGTGCAGCATGCGGGTTGCAACGGTTACAAGGTCAACATGGCTGCAAAGAAGGCTTCCGCAAATGGCCTAGAGCAAGGAGCGAGCGGTTCGCAGTGTAAGGATTCGTCGGTAATCGGTCGATCTGGGCGATTAATGATAGCTGTTTACTGATAATTATGAGCGCGGGGCTTCATCACTGCCGTACCCGGACGCCGTCTCAGCGCCCGTCGAAGCCTCTTGGGAACTCTCGCGAACGGGCGCGCCTTGTCATCGGTTCGCGTTCGCCCGAGCGAGGGAATCCGCAGATAGGCCCGAATCGAGGCAGAAGCCAAGATCCGGGCCTATGTCTGAAACAGGGTCGGAAGCGGGGCTGGGGCTGGAATCAGGGCTCCAGCACGTCGCGCACGAGCACGGTGACCATCTTCGCCGCCTCGGCGCGCGATGCGCTGTCCCTAGGGTTGATGTAGCGCAAACCGTCGTCTGCCCACGATCCCTCTATGATGCCGTTTGCGACGCACCATGCAACCGATTCGACTGCGTACTCCGTGACCTCGTCGGCATCGGGCATGGCGGCAAACTCCTCGGCGTCGCCCGAGACCTCGATCCCAAGCGACGCGGCGAAGCGCGCAAGCATCGTCGCGAGCTCCTCGCGCGTGATGTTGTCGTCTGGCCCGACATAGCCGGTCAGGTTGCCTCTGCCGTCCTCGTACCCGAGCAAAATGCCCTCCCTGCTCGCCCAGTTGATGGCGGCGGTGTAGAACCACCCCGACAGGTTGTCGACGAAATCGGTCTCGTTGTCGGCGTAGTCGTAGTAGGTGTCGGTGGCGTCGGGGTTGGCGTAGCGGTACAGGATCGTCGCAAACTCCGCACGTGTCAGCGAATCCCAGGGGCCCCAGTAGCCCGTTATGCGACCGGTCGCGTCCGAATAGCCTTTCATAAGGCTCGCGCCCGTCACATAGTCGAACCATCCTTCCGTCACGACCCAGTCGCTCGCCGAGACATCGTAGTACGCCCCATAGCTGCGTCCGCGGTAGACCATGTCGAAGTTCAGGTCGACGTTCCCCTCGATGCCGGGCACCGACCCGCTCGACGTGCACTGCCACATCGCGTAGGAGCCGGTGTAGGTGCACTGGTCGCCCCATTGCGCCACCCAGCGCTCCCACTGGTCGAACGCGGGATCGGTCAGATAGTTCGTCCACCAGTTGAGGTTGGCGTAGACTCCCGCCGTGTAGCCCGCGTCCTCGATCGTGGTGCAGAACGCCTCGGCGATCGCGGCAAGCCCCGCCGCGTCGACGCCCGACGAGAGGACGCTGTTGTCTTCCATGTCGAGGTAGATCGGGTAGGTCGGGGTAAAGTCCACCTCGTCGAGCAGGCGCAGCACATGGGCTGCTTCGCTGCGAGCCATATCGACGTCGGTGGCATAGGAGTACAGGTACACCCCGAACGGGATGCCGAGCCTGCCGCACTCGGTGACGTTATAGACCCAGTAGTCGTCGTCTTGGCTCGTGTAGTTGCTGCCGTAGCCGCAACGGATGATGACGAAGTCGATATCGGATTCGCTCGCTACGGTATCCCAGTCGATGAGCCTTTGATGCTCGCTCACGTCGATGCCTTTGAGCTTGGCATCGGGAATGATCTGGCCGGAGGAGTTGACGTAGCCCGAGTCCTGCCACGTCCACGCGGTGCTGCTGGCCAGCTCTTTCAAAAGAGGCGTGTCGCCCGACGCCGACCCGCTTTGTGCGCCGTCCACCTCGCTTTCGTCGATAGGCTCGCCGTTATCGTAGCGCCAGCTGTTTTCGACAAGCGGCTGGTCCGACGCGTCTGACGAGCCGTCGCCATCGTCGGCGAGCGCCGCCGCAGGAACCGCCGAAAACGCAAGAAGCGCAGAGAGCGTCGCAGTAGCCAGGACGCGAGGCATCGTTGTCAGAAAAGATGGCATGCGCATACGGATCCCCTATCCCCACGGCGCGAGACAACACGGCGGATCTGCCGAGCGACCCGCGAACGCCGTCCGATCGCGCCGCCTGATCGCGCCGTGCGATCACATCGGAGTCGACGCGCCTCTTATTTTCTAAGAGATGCCTCATCGCCGCCCGCCATCATGATTTCACCATCGAAAGCACATCGTGAAAGAACGCGGGGCGACCCGCAAGCGCGTGCGCCCCGTTCCCTCTCATTCCGCGTAGGTGCTGAGTTTGTATATACATCATGTATAATAAGGACATATGTTGTGCGATTAACGGCGTCGGCACCGCCCGCGCCCCTTGACCGACCGAGAAAGGAGATCTGCCATGAGCTCGATCACCTACCCCATCCGCGTCGACAGCGACCTCAAGGCCAAGGCCGCCGACGTGGCGACGTACTACGGGTTCGACCTCGCGAGCGTGACGCGCGCGTTCTGGACGCAGATGGCCCGCACGCAGAGCATCCCGCTCACGCTGCGCAGCGAGGAGCCGAACGAGGAGAGCCTGCGGGCGATCCGGGAGACGGAGGAGATCATCGCGCGGCACAAGGCGGGAGAGAAGGTCGGGTTCGGCAGTGCCCAAGACATGTTCGAATCGCTGGGAATCTAGTCGTGCTGACGCCAACCTATTCCCCGGCGTTTGATCGCGATGTCAAAAGACTGAGGAAGCGCCGACGCGATCTCGCGCAGCTCAAAGCAGTCATCGACCTCATTCTGCAAAACACGCCGGAATCGCTCGCCGAGCTGCGCCGCCGCCACAACATGCACGCGCTTTCGGGGTCGTGGGCGAAAAGCAGCGAGTGCCACGTCTGCAATGCGGGCGACTGGCTGCTTAT
>CAZBEP010000083.1:0-7404 GCA_964490925.1 uncultured Eggerthellaceae bacterium
GTCATACGCGGGATTGTACCATGCGCGCGCCGGGCGCCCCCGCGCCGGGCGCTCCGCCGTGAGAGCGCGCAGATTGATCTTCGATATTTTATTCGTCATAATAAATTTGCGATGCCTCTCTTTGACGTATCCGCATGAGGCCGAAGCTTCCAGGGGGAGTAGCTGATGACCTTGCAGGGTTCTTCTTCCGAGACGATAGATCGCCTTCCTCTTGCTCTGGGGGCTCTCGGATCGAGTTGCTCCTGGTGCTGGCTGTTCGCAACCTTGAACGGCAATGCCTTTCTCTCCTTTTTTCCTGCTTGGACAAACCAGCTCCGCGCCGTCGAGCTCTTTGGACTCGTCGTCGGGCTTGTTGCCGTCGAAATCGCGGCACATAAGGGAGTCGGCCTGCATCCTGTCGGCTTTGAAGCCCCCCCCCCTGAAACGCAAGACAAAGTTTCAAGGTTTTCCCTCTTCCTGCTTTTGTCTCCGGTCCTTCTTGGAGCACCGAGCCTTATCGTTCTCGCTGCAACGCTGCTTGAAGTTTCCTGGGCTCCCGCTTTCGTGTTTGCAGCATGGACTTTAATCGGAATCAGCGTAGCTCTCGGCTTCTTTTCATGGGGAATGTTCTTCGATAGAAGCTCTTGTCATGGGATGAGGCAGACTACCTTATGGTTCGCTCTGGCGCCGCTCATTGGAGCGGCATCGTTTTTCGTGACTTCATTTGAATCGCCGTTTTTTTCGGCGATCACGGCTTATGCCTTCCTTATTGCTTCGTCGCTGTTCTTCTTAATTCTTGGAGCCGGCATCACCGTGCATACCGAGAACAATACGACCCGTACTCCGGCGCATTTCAGAGACGAACTTCCTCCCCTCCGCACCAGTGTTAGCATCTTTGCTTATGGGACGGCTTTTGGCGTGTGCCTCTTTATTGCGTTTGGAGAAACCTCGCCTCAGTTTCTTCCGCTTCTCACGCTATGTTTCGTCACCTTTGGCGGTGGAGCGCTTATCCTGCATTCCTGTGTCGCCAAAAGAAAGATATCGCTCGCTTTTGCGCAGAAAATCGTGCTTCCCTGCATAATCGCAGCCTTGCTGCCTATGCCCTTCGTGGAAGGCGCCTTCATCTTTGCGTTAAGCGTTCTTCTCATGTCATCGACGATATTCTTCGATCTTGCTAACTGCATTACAGGAATCCAGGATGACGGCACCGACGTCCGAAAAGGCCGAAGCTCATCCGCTCAGCGCATTCCATACCAATGCGGAGAATTTTTCGGATGGTGCCTTGCGATGATGCTCGGCGCTTTCTGGCAAGACAAAGCATCCGAACAAGATGCCTTGATCGCGCTCTGTCTCATCCTCGCATTTCTGCTCGTCCTGCTTACGACCTACTTTCCGATAGCCCAAGACGGTACGGGTATGACGGCGAGCTACGAAAAGCAAACCTCGCTCGATCAAAGCTGCGAGAAGATCACGCAGATCTGCGGTTTGACGCCGAGAGAGCAGGAGGTGCTTCTTTACCTTGCCAAAGGGAGAAACGCAGAGCATATACAGGGGCAGCTCGGCATCTCGATGAACACGGTGCGCAAGCATATCTCGCATATCTACGAGAAGCTCCAAGTGCATTCTCAGCAGGAGCTTATAGACAAGGTCGAAGAGCAGGATCTCTGAAAAAGAAATCGCCTCCCTTGGCGGAGCAGCGACCCTTTACTGAAATCGTCGAAGCTACCACACTGACTCGACGGCCAGCATGGTAGCCTCAACGATACCCGACGTCGGGGGTGTTTGCACCACGTTTGTACGGCTCTTCGAAAGTCTAGGCCGACGACGTAACCCCCAAACGCCGATATGGATGGAAGCAGGGCGCTCATTGAGCAGAAGGCCGTGCGGATGTCCCTGCTCGTCCGCACGGCCTAGTTGAGGATTAAGGCAGAGGCGCAAAGGCCAGGTCGCCGAGATTGAGATCGCGTGCTACAAGATCGACGTCTCGGGAAAGCCCCTCGTAACCGGGCATATCTATCTTCACCGTATAGATGCCCGGCTCGAGCCCGTCAATATAGAAGTCACCCATCTCGTCGCTGCTTGCCGACCTGACAACGGCGCCTTCGCCATCGAGCACGTTCACATTCGCGCCGATCACCACCTCGTCGGCCTCAAAGTCCACGAGGGCGCCTGCAAGGAAGCGCTTGGGCAGGTTGAGGTAGAGCACGCGAGGGCCAAAGGCTTCAACGTCATCGAGTGCATGGGCGTCGGCGAGACACCCTTCAAGCTCTTCTTCCGAACCGAAGCGAAGGGCTTCCGTGGGGCAGGCGTCGACGCAGCGGGGAACCTGCCAGCCATCGTCGAGCAAGTGGGCGCATCCCGTGCATTTCTGCGGCAATGAAAGCTCTTCGTTCCAGTACACCGCATGCAAGGGGCAGGCGTCGACGATCTGTCGCTGTCCCACTGCCTTCTCGGGATCGATGACCACAAGGCCGTCGCTTCTCCGATACATCGCTCCGTCGCGTGCCGCCGCCATACAGGGAGCGTCGTCGCAATGGTTGCACATGACAGGCGTGTAGGAGATCTTCACGACGGGAACAGAACCCCGCACGCGCTCATCGACACGCATCCAGAACTGTCCCGTTAAAGGCTGAGGCTTCGCATAGGGAGACCACTCGACTCCGCAGTGCTCGTCCTTGCACGCTATTTGGCAGTTGTGGCATCCATTGCATTTCGCCACGTCCACAACAAACACGTTCATTGCTGACCCCCCTCGATCAGGTACGCATCGACCGTCAGGCCGTACTCTTCGTCATAAGCACGCGAAAACGCTTCCGGATAGCGTCGAGCGAGGTCGAACACGTCCACTTTCTCAATCCCGACAAGAAAACTGTTCGTCACTTCGCCGACCGTGTTCTTCGAGGTTGTAGCATTCGGGCAGATAAGGTTGTTCGCCCCTCCGCGATCAAGTCCCCCGGTGCCCGCCACAATGGGATCCACGCGCGCACCATGATCCTGGTAGAGCGCTCCGGGCATGACCCTCTCGGTAACGACGGCTCCACCGAGCACTGCGCCGCGCTCATTGAAGATCTGTACGATGTCCCCATCCTCGATGCCTTCCGCCTTCGCATCGATAGGGTTGATCCAGAGCGGCTCGTAACGATACCCGTCCGGACCGACGACTTTGCAGGTGCCTATCTCCCTCAGCCAGGGGATGTCGTCGTGCTGGGAATGCACGCGCCATCGAGGATGGTTGGACACGAGCAGATACGGGTAAGACCGCGCACGATCCGACCCTCTTCGCTCCTCGTGAGACTCGTCGTTTTCTATCCAATGGGCCACCGGGCCGCGAACCTTGTCATCCGGCCATGCCTCCGCAAGGGACGTCGAGTAGTACTCGAGCTTGCCGCTGGGAGTTTCGAGGGGGAAGCCCTCGGGATCCTCGTAGAAGTTGATCATGCCGACCGGCTCGTCCTGCCAGCCCTCTCGTGTTGGGAACATATGGAACTGCCGCTCGCAAAATGTGTCGAAATCAGCATCATTTTCGATGCCGCAGGTACGAAAGCCGTTTTCTATCCAGCCCTTCACGTCCTTGCCGCCCGTGTAGCGCTCGACGAGGTTTTCATAGATTCCTCCATAGCGCTCGAGCTTCTCGGCGACGTCGGCGACGAGCAGATAGTCGGAACGAGCCTCCCCCACCGGCTCGATCGCCTGCCGCTCGTAGGCGATGATGTTCCACTGACCTCCCTGATTGTCGGTGTTGAAGTCCTCGACTTCGAAGGTCGTGCAGGTCGGAAGGATGATGTCGGCGAACAGGCAGTCGTTTTCCATCCACGGATGCTGCACAACGTAGAACTCGAGGTTTTCGCTTCTCAATGCATCCTGCAAGAGCGATCCCTGGTTCCAACAGGTCGACCAACTCGGGGAGTCAGACCAGATCATATGGATCCCGTTTTCGCCCGGAAGCGGAAACTCCATCGGAACGAACTGGTCTACGCGCGGCATGGCGCAGGTAACGTGCCCGTACCACGTCAGATGCTCTCCGAGAATGGCCTGGGGGATCATCGTCTTGGGAACAATACTGTCGGGCACGCTTCCCAATGGAGCGCCCCGAAAAGCCCCTGCAGCGACCGGCATGATCTCTGAAGGAGGCAGCGGCGACACGCCGCGCATGTTCATGAGAGACCATTCAACAAGCTTGAACTGGTTCACCCCCGGACGGCCGAGGCCGCGCATGCCCAACAGGTACACTTCCAGCCGAGCCGGCTCGTGCGAATATGCAGAGCGGATATAGCCCCCGCCGTCACAATGCCCGATCGAGATGACCTTGCTCGCCCAGTAGCGCGCAAGGGCTTTGATGCGATACGAGGGCACACCGCACTTTTCCGCAGCCCATTCAGGCGTTTTAGCAACGCCGTCCTCGCGGCCGAGAACGTAGTATTCGAACCAGTCGAAACCGACCGCATGGGTGGCGATGTAGTCCTTCTCGTAGGTGCCCTCTGTCAGCCACACATACGCGATCGCAAGCTGCAACGCCGCATCGGTGTTCGGAAGTACGGGAATCCACTTGTCGGCATGAACCCCGTTGGCGTAGTTGCAGTCAGGCGCAATCCAGATCGATTTCACCCCGCATTCCGTGAACCAGTAGCAGATTCGCGACGCCTGCTGGCCTTCCCAGCCCCAGGGGGTCGTCTCCGGATCGGCTCCCCAGTAAATGATCGCGTCGCAGTGGCGCGCAATGTCTTGAATGACGTTCGAAACGCTCGTCTGCTGCCCGATCGGATCCATGCCCCATACGTGCTTGGCTCCCCAGTACCATCCCTCCCAGGAGTCGGGCTGGCGAGCCTGACCGGTATAGCCGCCGATGAGATCGAATAGATTCGTTTGACAACCATGGGCAGAGTGTACGATGTTCGACTCTCCGTGTCCGTCAGCTTGGCAGAGGATGGAACGCGATCCGTAGGTCTCCTGAACACGTTTGATTTCCGAGGCGATAATGTCGGTCGCCTCATCCCACGAGATTCGAACATATTTGCTTGTTCCGCGCGTTTCAGGATGACGATCTCCGTTCGGATCCCAATCGACGCGCCGCAGCGGGTATGGAATGCGGTTCGGAGACGTCGCGCGCGTTTTATATGCAAGCGTAAGCGGCGGGATAAGCGACTTAAACCCCGGCTCGAACACGTGCCCCTTCGCCTCGAGCTGCCAAGCATTGAGCTGTTCAGGCGTGAAGTTCGTGTCGTAGTGAAGCGGGCGAATACGGGCGATACGTCCATCTTTGATGTCGACCGCACAGGTATTCGCACCGCGTCCGCAAGCCCCGAACCCGAGACACCGAATAACGGTATCATCAACTACGTTTGCAGGTTTGCTGCTCATGTTGTCTTTCCTTTCCCCTCGTTTCATGCTGCCCGAAGTAAGGGCTGGCCGGATCCTCACGCACCCGGAGGAGGAGGCGGAGGAGGCGCAGCCGACGTTGGCGCACTCGGTTGCTTAACTGCAGGAGCCTCCCTCTCAGGCAGATCCCCCTTGCAATACGGACACTTTCGCAACTTGGCACCCGAGACTCCGTCTATCGTCTTGCCGCATGACGGACACACGAAGTCATCGATACCGAGCCCGGCAGGCCTGAAGCACATTCAAAACTCCTTTCTTCTCCTGTTTATCGCTGATTCCGCACCCCTCTCGCAGTGCGATGCACGACCCGGAAGGCTACGCGCGCAACCCGACAGTACGAGGAACCGGAAAAGAACCGCTACACCATGCGTTGACCATCTTGGGAACAGGACATAACGCAGGATTGGTTATGCGGAAGATCACCGCACGACGGTCATACGCACGGAGCTAAAAACCCCGACAATGCGTGATTCGCCGCCGCAGAGCGCCCGATACGATACGCAGAGGCCCGGAAGCCTACGCGATCGCCTTTCGTTTGGGGAGAACGTTGATAAACGTTCTGACGATAGGAGTCGCTCTATGAACCTTCTTCAAAATTACAGACCTCGTCAACTCGCGGGCCTCGCCTCGGCCATCGTTGTGCTTGTCGTCACCTTGCTCGTGCCTGAAGTCGCCGGGTTGAGCATGGCCGCAAAGAACCTCATCGGGGTTATAGTGGCGATTCTCATCATTTGGATGACGGATGCCCTGCCCCTCGGAATCGCCTCTATGCTCCTGGTTGCGCTCCTCCCGCTCTACGGGATCCTTCCGGCAAACGACGCTTTTAAAGAGTTCATGTCGTCGGTTATCTTCTTCGTGCTGGCAACCTACACCATATCGATCGCCATCATGAATACGCAGCTCGGAACGAGGCTTACCAAAGTCCTTCTGAACTGGGCAGGCGGAAACACGAGCAGAATACTACTGGGCTTCACGATAGTCGGAACCCTCTTCTCCACCATCATGTCGAACTTGCCCGTCGTCGCTATGCTCATGGGCATCGGCCTCGGACTGCTCAACAAACTTGAAATGACTCCCGGCAAAACGCAGTTCGGAAAAGCCCTCATGCTAGCCGCCACCTTCGGCCCGACAGCCGGAGGCATGGCGACCCCTGCAGGCGCATCCCCCAACATCCTGGCTATCGGCCTCTTCGAGGCTCAGACAGGCGAGACTGTGACTTTTGTTCAGTGGATGATCTACGGCATTCCGCTCACCATCGCCATGGTTCCCGTGATCTGGCTCACCCTCAAAACCGTGTTCAAATGCGAAAAGATCTCGGAAGAGGTCGTCTACAACCTGGTCGCCACCCTTGAGACCCCGAAGCGCCTCACCGCTGACGAAATCAAGGTTCTCATCATCGTCGGAGCCCAGATCGTCCTGTGGGTCTTGAGCAGCTGGTTCTCGGCCATCAACGTGACCGTCGTCGCCATGATCGGCGCTGTCGCCTTCTTCTTGCCCGGAATCAATATCATGACCTGGCCGATGTACCGGGACAAGGTTGGTTGGCATGCGATCCTGCTCGTCGGAAGCGTCACCGCTATGAGCGGGGCGTTCGTGAGCTGCGGCCTGGGCGACATTCTCGTTAACACCTTCGTTGACATGCTCAGCGGCCTCAACCTAGTCGCCCTCGTCGCCGGACTGGGCGTTCTGATCGCCGTCATGCATTTCGTCATGCCCGTTGCGCCCTCTATCGTCGGCATTCTCGTCGTCCCGCTCGTCGGGATCGCAACGACGCTCGGCATTCCCGCAGAAGCGCTCGTGTTCTTCATCTCCATCAGCGCAACGGCGACCTATCTCGTCCCCTTCGATACCGTGCCCGCGCTCACGTATAGCGAAGGCTACTACACGATGGCGGACATGCTGAAAGCCGGCATTCCCGTCACCGTCGTACTTGTCGTGTTCTGCGCCATTTGGCTTCCCATAGCCTCGAACATCACCATCTAAGCGAAGCACGGACACCTTATGCGCCCGAGACCGCCGTCGCGTGGTTTCGGGCGCGTTGCGTCTCGA
>CAZBEP010000084.1:0-7394 GCA_964490925.1 uncultured Eggerthellaceae bacterium
CTAGAAGCGCCGGAACCGCTCGTAGCGCTCGGCCGCGAGCTCCTCGCCGGTCATGCCGTCAAGGTCGTCGAGCGCGCGCATGAGGAACGCGCGGACGTTTTCGGCGGCGACAGCGGGGTTCTCGTGCGCCGGGCGCGGCCCTTCCGGAATAACCTCGTCGACCACCCCGAGCGCCCGCACGCTCGCCGCGTCCATCTTCATGACGCCGGCCGCCTCGGCGGCGCGCGCGCGGTCCTTCCAGAGGATCGACGCAAAGCCTTCGGGCGACAAAACCGAGTACACGGCGTGCTCGAGCATGCCGACGCGGTTGGCGACCGCAAGCGCGAGCGCGCCGCCGGAGCCGCCCTCTCCCACAAGCACGGAAACCACCGGGACGCGCAGGCCGGCAAGCTCGCGTAGGTTGTCCGCGATCGCGTTGCCGATGCCGCGCTCCTCGGCCTCCGCTCCGCAGAAAGCCCCCTGCGTGTCCACGATGCACACGACGGGGCGGCCGAATTTCTCCGCCTGCCGCATGAGCCGCAGCGTCTTGCGGTAGCCTTCGGGGCGCGGGCAGCCGAAATTGCGCCTCACGCGGTCGGCGAGGTCGCGGCCGCGCTCTTCTGCGAGCACGGTGACCGGACGATGCCCGAGCCAGCCGATGCCGGCCACGATGGCCCCGTCGTCGAGCGAAGCCCGGTCTCCGTGCAGTTCACAGAACCCCTCGACGATCTCGCCGATGTAGGCGCTCGCGCTCGGCCGGCGCGCGTTGCGCACGGTCTGCACGCTTTTCCACGCCCGGCCGTCGTCGGAAGGACCCGAACGGCGCGCCGCATGCCCGCCTCCGAACACCCCGGAAAGCGAAGAGTCGACCTCGAGCTGTGCGTCTGCATGAGCCATCGCCTGTTTGCGCTCGCGCCGTCCCGCCTGCGCCACAGGATGCTCGCGCTCCCACGCGCGCGCGTCCTCGAGCGCTTTGGGGGCGATCGACACCGTGCTGTAGGGGGTGCCGCTCAGCAGGCGCTCCTCCACAGACGCGTGCGTGTACACGACGCCGCCTTCCGGCTCGAGGCGTTTCGCGACGTGCATCGCCACGAGGTGCGCGAGATAAGGGCGAAGCCGCTCGCGCGGCACGACGGCGTCGATGAGCCCGTGCGCGAGCGCGAACTCGGCGGTCTGGAAGTCGTCGGGCAGCGTTTCGCGGATCGTGTCCTGGATGACGCGCCGCCCCGCGAACCCGATGAGCGCGCCCGGCTCCGCGATGACGACGTCGCCCTGCATCGCAAACGATGCGGTGACGCCGCCGGTGGTCGGGTCGGTGACGACGGAAACGTAGAGCAGCCCCGCGTCGGCATGTCGCCCGACGGCCGCAGAAACCTTCGCCATCTGCATGAGCGAGGCAAGCCCCTCCTGCATGCGGGCGCCGCCCGATGCGGTGAATACGATAAGCGGCAGTTCCTCGGCGCTTGCCCGCTCGACGGCGCGCGTCACCTTCTCGCCGACCACGGAGCCCATCGACCCCATCATGAACGCGGACTCCATGACGCACGTCGATACGGGAATACCCGCCAGCTCCGCACGCCCGCAACGGACGGCTTCGGCGCGCCCGGTGCGTTCGCGCTGGCGCTCAAGCGCGTCGGGATAGCCCGGAAAGCCGAGCGGATCCGCCTCGGGAAGGTCGGCGTCCCATTCCTCGAAGGTGCCTTCGTCGAACGTCATCGCGATGCGCTCGTCGCTGTCGAGCCGGTAGAGCGCCCCGCAGGAAGGGCAGTGCGTGCCTGCGGCTGCAATCGATGCGGCGTCGTGCATGAGCTTGCATGACGGGCAGCGCCGCCATGCGGCCTCGTCGGCAACGGGCGCTCCTTCGGGAGCTTCGCACTCGATCCAGAAGCGCTGCGTCTGATCGTCAGTCAGGCGGGCAAAGACGCGGATGCCCGCCTGGCGCGCGCCCGCGAGAAACGCGGCGTCCGCAGCGAGGTCGTCGGAGCACAGCAGCACTGCGGCGGCGTTGACGTCGCGCGCCGCCCCGAGCACGGCGTACGCGTTCGAGAAGAGCTTTTCGTCGAAGCGCGGCCCGATGCAGACCGGCTCGGCCGCGCCGCCGAGCGCGAACGCGCGCCGCTTGTCCTCGGTCGCCGTGACGAACAGGGAAAACCCGTCTTTGCGGGCCGCGCGCACCGCCGCTTTGAGGGAAAGCCCGTACCCGGCGAACAGCACGGCGGCGCCCGCATGGGCAACCTCGCCGAGGTCGTACGCGACGCGCGCGGAGGGAGGCTTTCGCTCCGCCGGGGCTTCCTGCGCCCCCTGCGCGGGCGCGCCGTGCGCCTCCGGCATGCGAGATCCCGACGGGATAAAAGTGTAGGCGCGCTCGCGCAGGCCGAACGAGGGCGTCATCGAACGCCCTTCTCCGAACGGGGCGCCATCACGTAGCGTTGCTCCGCAGACGCGCACAGGTCGTCTCCGACGTACGCGGCCACGCGAGCGACGCACATGCGCGAGGAGCGCCTGACGATCTCCGCCTCGAGGCGCACGGTGTCGCCGGGCGCCACCTGACGGCGGAACTTCGCCTTGTCGATGCCGGTGAGAAACCCGATGCGACCCCCTTCCCCGCCCACGAGCAGGCAGAAGCAGGCGGTTTGCGCGAGCGCCTCCATGAGGACGACGCCCGGCAGCACGGGATGCGTCGGAAAGTGGCCTTTGAACAGCGGCAGGTCGCGCGCGACGTCGAGCTCGGCCACGGCGCGCTCCCCCGGCTCGCAGGCCGTCACGCGCGAAAGCCATAGGAACGGGTCGCGGTGCGGCAGCACCGCCTCGATCTCTTCCTTGCCGCAGGGGTATTCCATCGAGTGCTCCCCTAGCCTGCAAACGGGGCGATCGCGAGCGTCGCGTTGTGTCCGCCGAACCCGATGGAATTCGACAGCGCGACCTTCTGCTCGTACCCGATCAGCGGCTCGCGCAGGACGCGCACCGGGCATTCCGGATCGGCCTGCTCGAACCCGGCGGTCGGCGGCACGACGCCGCGCGCGACCGATAGCGCCGTGACGATCGCCTCTGCGGCGCCCGCAGCGCCGAGCATGTGGCCGGTCGTGCCCTTGACGGACGTGACCGGCGTATCGGCCGCCGCGTCTCCGAGCAGCTTGCGCAGCGCAACGGCCTCGACGAGGTCGTTTATCGGAGTCGAGGTTCCGTGGGCGTTCAGGTGGCCGAGGTCTTTCGGCGAAAAGCCGCCTTCGGCGAGCGCGTCGCGCATCGCGCGCGTCACCCCTTCGCCGTTCGGGTTCGGGGCGGTCATGTGGTACGCGTCTCCGGTTGAGCCGAACCCGACGATCTCGGCGACGATGTTCGCTCCGCGCGCCTGCGCGTGCTCGAGCGACTCGAGCACGACGGCGGCCGCGCCCTCCGCGATGACGAATCCGGAGCGGTCGATGTCGAAGGGACGCGAGGCGCGCGTCGGGTCGTCGGAGGCGCACAGCGCGCCGAGGTTGCGAAACCCCGCGAGTCCTATCTCGGAAATGGATTCCTCCGTGCCGCCCGCGAGCGCAGCGTCGGCGTATCCGAACCTGATGGAGCGAAACGCCTCCCCGATGCAGTGCGTGCCCGTCGCGCACGCGGTCACCGTACACGTGCATGCGCCGCGCAGCCCGTAGCGAATCGCGAGGTCCCCGGCCGCCATGTTCGAGATGAGCGCGGGAATGAGCAGCGGGTTCACGCGCTTTGGCCCTTTCGCGTCGATCGTGCGGATGCCGTCGGTGAACTCCTGCATGCCGCCGATGCCCGAGCCGAACGAGCACGCGAAGCGCGTGGGATCTTCCGATTCCATGCGTATGCCCGCCTCGGCCATCGCTTCGTCGGCGGCCATCACCGCATACTGAACGAAGCGGCCGAATCGGCGCGCCTCGCGCTTGTCGAAGCCATGCTCGAGCGGGTCGTAGTCGGGAACCTGGCCGGCGACGCGCACCCCGAAGCGCTCGCCGTCGTAGCGCGTGAGCGGGCTGATGCAGCTGCGCGGCTCCATAACCGCGTCCATGAGCGCCTGGGTTCCGAAGCCCGCAGGCGTGACCGCCCCCGTTCCCGTGATGACGACGCGGCGCGTCTCGATCGCGCTCATAGCGCCAGCCCTCCGTCCACGCCGATGACCTGCCCCGTGATGTAGCCCGCCGCATCCGAGGCGAGAAACGCGACGAGGGCGGCGACGTCTTCCGGCCTCCCGAACCGCCCCGCGTCGATGCGGGAGAGCGCCGCCTCGCGCGCCTTGTCCGGAAGCGATGCCGTCATGTCCGTGTCGATGAAGCCGGGCGCGACCATGTTGACCGTGACGCCGCGGCCTCCAAGCTCTTTCGCGGCGCTTTTGCCGGCGCCGATGAGGGCGGCCTTCGTGGCCGCGTAGCCCGCCTGCCCGGCATTGCCGGAGACGCCCACGAGGCTCGTCATGTTGACGATGCGCCCGTAACGCTGCCGCATCATCGGCCGCGCGACGGCGCGCATGCAGTAGAGGGCTCCCTTGAGGTTCACGTCGACCATGCGGGCGACGTCGTCGTCTTTGAGCCGCGCGACGATCGCGTCGCGCACGATGCCCGCATTGTTCACGAGCACGTCGACGCGGCCGTAGCGCGCAAGCGCGGCCTCGATAAGCGCGTCGGCCTCGGAGGCGACGGACACGTCTGCCTGCGCGCGCACGGCCTCGCCGCCGCGCCGCGCGATTTCGGCCACAACCTCGTCGGCGACGCCGGCCGAGGAGGCGGACGAGTGGTTCACGACGACGGCGAACCCGTCGGTCGCGAGCGCGATCGCGATCGCCCGGCCGATGCCGCGGCTTGCCCCCGTCACGACGGCGCAGCGGCGCACCATCCCGTTCTCCGCGTCGCTCATGCGGCGCCTCCTTCCCCCGTTTCTTCTCCCAGGCCGGCGCCCGGGTCGGCACCGGAGAGCGCCGCGCACGCAGCGAGGTCGCCGACGCCTGCGACGCAGACGCGCTCGACGCTGCGGTCGATCCGCTTCACGAGGCCGACGAGCACCCCGCCGAAGCCGGCCTCGACGAAGCGGCCCGCTCCGTCGGCAAGGCAGGCGCGCACGTTCTCCTCGAAGCGAACCGGGTGCGTGAGGTGGTCGGAGAGGCGGCGCGCCGCCTCGGCCGCGCGAAACGGGCGCGCATCGGTGTTGCAGATGATCGGGATGCGCGGCTCCGAGAAGGAAAGCCCTTCGCAGTACGCGCGCAGCGCCCGGGCGGCCTCCGCCATGAGCGGGCTGTGGAACGCGCCGGCCGTCGCGAGGCGCGTCGCGCGCCCGCCGCGCGCCTCCCAGGCAGCCTCGACGCGCTCGATCGCGGCGACGTCGCCGGATACGACGGTCTGCCCCGGGCAGTTGTAGTTCGCGGGGACGAGGACGTCCCCCTCGGCACAGGCCGCGCACGCCTCGGCGGCCTCCTCGGCCGTGCCGCGCAGCAGGGCGGTCATCGCGCCCGGACGGGCGGCCGCAGCGGCGGCCATCGCGTCGGCGCGGACTTTGATCAGCGCAAACGTCTCCTCGATTCCGAGGGCGCCGGTGACGGCGAGCGCGCTCGCCTCTCCGAGCGAAAACCCGATGACGGCGGAAGGCGCAAAGCCCTGCGCGACGAGGGCGCGGCCAAGCCCGATCGACAGCGCCGCCGTGGCCGCCTGCGCGTTGCGCGCGTCGCTTACCTCTTCGGCGGGGGCGTCGACGACAAGCCGCAGCACGTCGATGCCAAAGACGTCGCTCGCGACCGCGCACGTCGCGCGCACCTCGGGCACGTCCGCCGCAGCCGCGCCCATGCCGGGCTTTTGCGCGCCCTGCCCCGAAAGCAAAAGCACCGAGCGCGTCATCGCGCCCGCCTTCCGTTCGCCTCGGCGAGCTGGGCGAGGTCGAGAGACGCCAGCGCCTCGGCCTCCGCCATCATGTCGGCGACGATCTGCGCGCACGGCTTGACCTCGGCAACGAGGCAGGCGCTCTGCCCTGCCATCAGAGACCCGTTCTCGACGTCGCCCTCGACGGCGCGGCGCAGCGATCCGACGAGCTTGATCTCGTCGGGCTCTTCGGCCGTCGGGTCGGCGTCGCGCTTGCGCGCCTCGCGCGAGAAGCGGTTTTTGAGCTGGCGGACGGGGTGACCCGTGCTGCGGCCGGTCACGATGGTGTCCGACCCCTTCGCCTCGACGACCTTGCGCTTGTAGGCGTCTGACACCGTGCATTCCGCCGACGCGAGGAAGCGCGTCCCGCATTGGACGGCCTCGGCTCCGAGCGCGAACGCGGCCGCAACGCCGCGGCCGTCGGCGATGCCGCCCGCCGCGATGAGGGGGATTTCGATCGCGTCGCGCACTTCGGGAATGAGGGCCATGGTCGCGAGCTCCCCGATGTGCCCGCCGGCCTCGCAGCCTTCCGCGATGACCGCGTCGGCGCCGCAGCGCTCCATGCGCTTGGCGAGTGCGGCGGAAGCGACGACGGGCACGACCTTGCAGCCCGCCTCCTTCCACATGTCGATGTAGGCCGACGGGCTGCCCGCGCCGGTCGTGACGACCTCGATGCGCAGCTCCGCAAGCAGCCGCGCGAGCTGTGGCGCCTCGGGGTTCATGAGCATCACGTTCGCGCCGATGGGCTTGTCGGTAAGCTCGCGCGCGCGGCGCACCTGCTCTTCGACCCACGAAAGCGGCGCGGACCCGCACGCGATGACGCCGAGGCCGCCCGCGTTGCTCACGGCGGCGGCGAGCGGCGCGTCGGCAACCCATGCCATCCCGCCTTGGATGATGGGCTGCTCGATGCCGAGCAGATCGGTGACCCTCGTCCTCACGAGGCTCCCCTTACGCGAGCGAGTCGATGTAGTCGACGAGGTCGCCGATGGTGGCGATGCCTTCCGGCTCCCCGAACTCGATGTCGCAGCGCTCTTCGAGCTCGCAGGTGAGCTCCACCATGTCGAGCGAGTCGATGCCGAGCGCCTCGATGGTCGCCTCGCGCGTCACCGTCTCCGCGTCGATGCCGAGGTTGTCGGCGAGCACTTCCTGGATCGTTTCGAGCGTGTCAGCCATGAGAACCCTCCGTCCGGTCGCATGTTCCGCCTTGTTAGGCTTCCGAGTGCCCCGCACTCGCGTGCGGTATTTACTTAGCCAATCTAACTAACTGAAAGAGAAGTATAATGAACGCAGAGCCTCTTCGCAAAAGAGACCGCCCCTCCATGCACAGAACACACACAACGACGAGGCAGGAGAATGGCCGTCAGCGTCGCATGCGCGGCGGACGTCGTATTTCCGCACACGCCCCGCCGTCGCCGCAGGGGCGGTTGAGCAGCCCCGATGCCGAAAGCCACAGCCCGCATGATCCTCAAGGAGACGGCGATACGTTCATTCGCCCACCTTTTAGGAAACGATGATCAATGAGCCTGCGGCCTCCCAGGGGCTCCGCCATCGGGTTTT
>CAZBEP010000085.1:0-2968 GCA_964490925.1 uncultured Eggerthellaceae bacterium
AGAACATCTTCGTCATGACCGCCTACCGGGCGATGCACCAGGACATCCGCCCGCTGCGGCTGCTGCTGCTGAACCTCATGCCCACCAAGATCGTCACCGAGACGCAGATCCTGCGAAAGCTCTCGAACACGCCGCTGCAGATCGAGGTCGAGCTTCTGCAGGCCGCCACGCACGATGCGAAAAACGTCGCGCACCAGCACCTCGAGACGTTCTACACCACATTCGACGAGATCGAGGACGAGCGCTTCGACGGACTCATCGTCACGGGCGCCCCGGTGGAGCTGCTCGACTTCGAGGACGTCGACTACTGGGACGAGCTTTCGCACATCTTGGCGTGGTCGGCGACGAACGTGCATTCCACGCTGCATATCTGCTGGGGCGCGCAGGCGGGCGCCTACTACCACTACGGCATCCCCAAGCATGAGCTGCCGAAAAAGATCTCGGGAGTGTTCTCGCACCGCGTCGTGAAGGCGTCGTCGCCGCTCGTGCGCGGGTTCGACGACGAGTTCTGGGCGCCGCACTCGCGCTACACCGAGGTGCGTGCCGCAGACATCGAGGCGCACCCCGACCTCGAGCTTATCGCCGCGTCCGACGAGGCCGGGGTCTACCTCGCGAAGAGCACCGACTCGCGGCACTTCTTCGTGTTCGGCCACCCCGAATACGACCGGGACACCCTTGCGGCGGAATACGAACGCGACCGGGGGCGCGGCCTTGACATCGAGGTGCCGGCGCACTACTTCCCCGACGACGACCCGACCCGACCGCCCACGTCGCGCTGGCGGGCGCACGCGCAGTTGCTCTACACGAACTGGCTCAACTACTACGTGTACCAGACGACGCCCTACGACCCGCGCTCGATCGGCACGGTCACCGAAAGTCCTGCGGGCGGCCCGACGGCTCGTCCGCCCGAATCCGGCTGCGGAGAGGGGCGGTAAGTCTCGACCCGGGTGCGGGCAGGGCGAGCGAGCCGAAGGCGCGAGGCGGGTCGGGAGAGCCGGGCGGGCCGAACGGGTCGGGCGGGTCGGGCGGGCCGAGCCGAAGGCGCGGGGCGGGCTCGCCGAAAGCGCGGCCGAGCGCAGGCCGCCGTCAGCATTCCCCGCCGCTTCCGGGCGTCCTTGCGGTATCCTTTACGGTAAGGCATGCGAGAGCGCACCGAAGCGGACAAAGGGGAGAGGCCGGCTGCTGCGCGCCCGCTCCCGGAGCAGAAGGCCCGCCCCCAAAGCAGGAGGTTTTCGCGCCTCGGGCTCCCGAGCATGCCGAACTGTCAGCGGAAGTCAGAGAAGGTGGTCGTATGAGCATCATCGTCGCAGGCCGCAGGATGACCGTCACGAATGCGCTCAAGGAATACGCCGAGGAGAAGATCGGCGGCGCGATGAAGGTCATGGATATATCCCCCCTCGTCGCCGAAGTCGTGCTGTCCGTCGAGAAGAACCCCGCGAACCCGCGTCCGTGCTGCTGCGAGGTCACGCTGCGCACGAAGGGCCACACGATCCGCGTCGAAGAGCACGAAGAGGACATGTACGCAGCCGTCGACGTCGCCTCGGCGAAAGTCGTGCGGCAGATGCGAAAGTACAAGACGCGAGTCATCGACGCGAAAGTGCGCGACGGCGAGAAGCGCGCTGCGGCCAACCGCGCCGAGGCGATCGCGAACGAAGAAATCGACTTCGACGCGCTCATAGCCGAGTTCTCCGAGCAGGACCAAGAAATCGTCCGCGTCAAAGAGGTCGCGTTCGCCCCGATGACGCAGGAAGAGGCGCTCATCGAGATCGACCTGCTCGGACACGACTTCTTCGCCTACGTCGACCGCGACACGAACCTCGTGAACGTGCTGTACCGCCGCAATGACGGCGGCTACGGCCTGCTCAAGCAGGTCGAACGATAATCCCGAGGAGGCCGAAAGGAGAGCGCGCCCATGGCGACCATCGACACCGTCAAAGAGATCCTGCAGGAAAACCTCGACATCGACCCGGCGGACGTTGCCGAAGACTCGACCTTCGAGTCGCTCGGCATCGACTCGCTCGACCTCGTGGAACTCATCTGCGAACTCGAGGACCGGCTCGACATCGAATTCGGCGAGCCTGAAGGGCTCGACACGATGGGCGACCTCATCGCCTACCTCGACAGTTTGTAGGCCGCCGCGATGGCCGCCGCGAGCTCGTCGAGGTCGGAGGCGGCGAACGAATAGCGCACGTACTGGGGCTCGGGCACATCGCCTGAGCCCCTTTCTTCGGCCGCCCGTGCGCTGTCGTACGCGGCGCCGTCAGCGGCGAAGCGGCGGGCGGGCGACAGCGCGGTCTTGTCGAGAACGTCGACGACGCCGTCCCCTGCGATGGAGCCGTCGCGTTCGACGCGCACGAACACGGCATCGACCGTCGCGTACCCCTGGAGCAACACCGCGTAGGCGTAGCACGTCGCCTGGAGGCGGTGCTTCTCGCGCAGACCGTCGGGAGACTCGTCCGCGCGGCCGCCCGTCTTGTAGTCGACGACGAGCGCCGCGCCCGTCGGCTCCGTCGCGCCCGTCGGCTCCGTCGCGCGCGGCGCGCCGTCGGTGCCGACCGCCGGGCGGGCTCCCGGCGCGCCCTCTGTCGCGAGCAGGTCGATCTCGCCCTCGAGGAATTTCTGCGCCCCGTCGATGTCGATCCCGACGACAAACGGCACCTCCGCTTCGACGCGCGGCCACGTCGCGACGGCGCGCGCGAGCCCGCTTGCGAGCCAGCGGCGCAGCGCCGTGTCGAGCCGCCGGCGCTGCTCCCCGCGCACCGCGCACGACCGGCAGAGCGCCTCGACACGCGCGGTCGGCGGGGGCACGAGCCGACCGCCGCCGGCCGCTGCGCGCGCCATGGCGGAGAACTGGGCGAGGCGGTGGAACGCCGTGCCGAGGTCGGTCGCCTTGTCGTCGTCGGAAAGGCTCGCGCAGATCGCGTCCCAGGCCGCGTCGTCCTCGGAGCCGAACGCCGGCGCCTCGAAG
>CAZBEP010000085.1:3068-7385 GCA_964490925.1 uncultured Eggerthellaceae bacterium
GCGGGGGCGGCGTGCGCGGCATCGGCGATCGACGAGTAGCTGAACATGCCGGCGCGCACCGACGAGAACGGCACGTCGGCCGGCTCGGGCAGGTCGGCGGGCGCGTAGACGACGTCCTCGGCAGACGCCTCGGGAGCGGGAGCTTCGGCGCCGGGAATGCCGCCGGGCGCGGCGGGCGCGGCGGCCTCAGAGAGCGCGTCTGGCGCGTCTGGCGTGGCGGGCGCGTCCGGCGCGGCGGGCGCGTCGGCCTCGGCAGCATCGCCGGGTGCGTCGGCGTCGCCGGCCGCATCGGCCGAAAGCGAGACGAGCGTCGCGCGCGCCGGCGCCGACCCGCCGAAGTCGACCATCGTCACGCCCTCCGCGAACGCGCCGTCAGGGAACAGCGCGCTCACGACGTCCCCGCACGCGCTCCCGTTCGCCGTCGTGCGCCCGAGCACGCCGCCGCTTTTCGTCGCCTTCCCGCGCATCGCAACGATGATCGCCTCCTTCGCCCGCGTGAGCGCCACGTACATGAGCCGCTTGCGCTCTTGGATTTCGCCCTCGGCCTCGCGCGCCTTGAGTGCCGCTCGGAACAGGGCGGCGGTTCGGGCGGACGCGAGCGCCGCGTCGATGCCCTCCTCGTCAAGGTCGTCGGCCGCAGACAGCGTGCTCGCCGCCTCGAAGAGCGAACGGTCGGAGACGCCGTCGGCCGAGCGTCCGACGTCGAGCGAGACGAGGATCTCCTCGCCTACGGCGTGGCAGGCGAGTTTGCCTGATCGCTCGCGCGACGGCTCCATCTCCGCGACGGCGACGATCGGGAACTCGAGTCCCTTGCTCGCATGCACCGTCATGATGCGCACGAAGTCGCCGCCCGAGGACGCGAGCGCGCCCGGCGCCTCCTTCGAAGCCTCCACCGACCGTTCGAGGCGCCGCGCCGTCCCGAGCGGACCGCAGCCGCCATCGCGCTCGATGCCCTCGGCAATGCGGAGCGCCTTGAGCACGTTCCCGGCGACGGCCTGGCCTTCCGCACCCCCCGACTCGAGGCGCGAAAGCCACCCGGAATCGCGCACGACCTCCGCCATGATCTGCGAAAGCGGCCTTTTCCCGACCGCACGCCCCGCGCGCGCGAACAGCCGCGCGGCGGCCTCGAGCCGCTCGGAGGGACGCCCCTCCCCCGCCTCGGCGACCCCGCTGCCCTCGTCGCCATCTCCTTCGTCGTCCCCGCCGCCCGCAAGCGCCACCGCGACCCGGCGAAAGCCCTCGGCTATGCTGCGGCGCCGGTCGAAGCCGCGCCCTTCGTCGTAGCGCGTCGACAGCGCAACGAAGTCATCGGCCGAAAGCGAAAACATATCGCTCGACAGCACCTCGAACAGCGCCGCCGTGTGCGCGGGGTTCGCGAGCGCGTAGGCGAGCCGCACCATCGTGCGGACCTCGGGCGCCTGGTTGAACACCGATCCTTTGAGCACGACGCTCGAAAGCCCGCGCGCCCGCAGCGCGTCGGCGAACACGCCCGCGTGCGACATCGTGCCGAGCAGCACCGCCATATCGCCTGCGGCATGTCCCTCGCTGCGCAGCGCCGCAAGGCGGTCGGCGACCTCCGCAGCCTCGACGACGCAGGCCGCGTCGGCATCGACCCCGCCGCGGTACGGGTACGACACCGCGACGACGTCGATGCGCGGGCCTGAGCCCTTGAACGGCACGGGGACGCGCGCCTCGTCGCGCGCGGGAGACAGCGACATGAACGACTTCCCGAACGCCGAGGGCTGCTCGAACACGCGGTCGACGAACGCGAGCACGTCGGCGTGACTGCGGAAGTTGTCCGGCAGCTCGATGAGACCGCGCTCGTTGCGCTGCCCCACGTCGGCGAGGTGACGGCGGAACACGGCGACGTCGGCGCCTCGAAACCGGTAGATGCTCTGCTGGGCATCGCCCACCGTGCACAGCAGCCGCCAGCCCTCGCCCGCGATGCGGCGGATCATCCCCACTTGCACCTGGTCGGTGTCTTGGAACTCGTCGACCATGACGACCTTGAAGCGGCCTTCGTAGCCGCGCGCGATCTCGGGATGCTCGTCGAAGGCGCGCGCCACGAGCACGAGCAGATCGTTATTGTCGAGCGAGGCCGCTTCGCGCTTCATGCGCGCGTAGGTGCCGCAGACCGTCCGCGCGAGGGCGATGAGGTCGTCCCGCACGGGCTCCGCCGCCGCAAGCCGCGCCTCGAGCAAGCATTCCGCCAGCCTCTCGCGCGCCTCGTCGGCGAACAGGCGGTACGGGCCGCCCCGCCTCCCGAAATTCTTCCCCGGCTGGGGCATCCGCGCGATAAGGCGCATCGCCTCGCGACCGCCGACCTCTTCGTCGAGCGCCGCGCGAGCCTCTGCGGCCGCCTCCGCCGCCGCCTCGAGGAAGGCGTCCCGCGTGCCGCTTTGCGGCTCGCCCGCCGCGAGCTCGGCGGCCTCGTCGAGGCAGCCCGCCGCACGGGCGAGCACGGCCGCCGGCGACTGAGCCGCCGGGCCGGTCGAGAGCGCGTCGAGGCCGCGCGGGTTCGCCGACGCCGCGTCCACGAGCGCCGCAAGCATGCCCTCGACCGACCCGCCCGCGCCCGACCTGCCCGCGCGCGCCGGGTACTCCGCGAACAGCGCGTCGAGGCCACCGGGCGACACCATGTCGTTCGCCGAGGCAAGCGCCTCCTCGATCGCGGCGTTGCGCAAACGCGCGGCGCCCGGCTCGTCGAGCACGGAGAACGCCGGGTCTATCCCCAGCTCGAGGGCGTGTTCGCGCAGGATACGCGCGCACATGCCGTGGATCGTCGAGATCCACGCGCCGTCGGCGCGCAGCGCCTCGCCCGGCATGCCGGCGGCGACAAGCGCCCCCTTGACGCGCGCCTTGATCTCTGCGGCCGCCTTCTTTGTGAACGTGATGGCGAGCACGTCGTCGACGCCCGCCGCGAAGCCGCTCTCGATCGCATGGACGATGCGCCGCGTAAGCGTGAAGGTCTTGCCGCTCCCCGCGCCCGCCGACACGGCGACCGGGATGTCGAGCGTTTCGATGCAGGCGCGCTGACCTGGGGTGAGCGCCATGTCAGAGCCTCCTTTCCGGACACGCGCGCACCGGGCACCACGTACACGACGATGCGGACAGAGGGTCGGGGGCAACGTCGCCGGCAAGCATGCGGTCGATCGCGGAGGCGGCGCGCTCCTCCGTCGCATCGAGCACGTCCGCGAAGGACTCGCCCGCCTCGGCGCGCGGGCGGCAATCGCCGTGGCGGGCCTTCGGAAGCGCGCCCTCGGGAATCACGTCGGGATCGTATGCTCCCGCAGTTCCGAGCGCGCGCCCGTAACTCACGTACAGAGCGCCGACGACCCGCACGCCGAGCAGACGCTCGACCGCGCGGGCGTACACGAGCGCCTGCACCTTGCGCGGGTAGTCGCGCTCCGCGCCGTAGAGGGCGTAGTCGGGGCCGACAGAACTTTTGTAGTCGACGATGACGGCGCGCCCCTCCCCGTCGACATCGACGCGATCGACGCGACCTACCACCTCGTGCCCCGCGTAGGGCACGTGCGCCGAGAAGGGGATGTCGAGCTCGAGATGCGCCGGCGCGAAGCCCGGCAGAAACGCGGCCTCGTAGTCGAGGAACCGCACGATGCCCGCCTTGAGCTCGTCGAGCGCGCGACGCTCGAGCTCGGTCGCCGGGACGAGGTCGTCGAACGGCTCGGCAAGCGTCCGCCGCATGAGGGCGCGCGCCTCGTCGAGCAGCGCGAACGTCACCTTCGCCGCTCCCGTCTCCTCCCGAAACGCCCGGTAGAAGGACTTGAGGGCGTGGTGGGCGAACTCCCCCATCTCGATCGGGCCGAACCCGTGGTCGAGTTCGTCGAGGCGCAGGCGCCGGTCGGCAAACCATTTGCACGGGCACTCGAGGTAGCTTTCGATCTGCGAGGGCGAAAGGCACGGCGTGCGCACGACCGCGCCGCCCTCGATCTCGCGCGGCAGCACGATGCGGGCGCGCGCCTCCTCCGACACGGTGCCGAACGGGCGGGCCGGTACGCGCGCAACGACGCGCTGCGAGCCGGGCGCGGCAACGGCGTTCTCGAAGAGCGCCTCCTCACCCCGCGTAGCCATGCCTTCCTGCAAGTCGGCGGGGAGCGAGTAAGCGTTGTCGATGTCGTCTGTCGCAGAGGGATCGGCGCGGAAGCAGTCGATAAGCTCCTGGACGACGGCGGCCGGGTAGGTGGGATCGGCCTCGGCGTCGAGCAGCCGGCGTTCGATGACGAGTCGCCGCGTCGGAAGCGCGAGGAGGGCGCAGAGCGCGGCGCGCTGAACGGCGAGCGCGTCATCGTTCGGAAA
>CAZBEP010000086.1:0-7328 GCA_964490925.1 uncultured Eggerthellaceae bacterium
GACGGTAGAACGGCGCATACTCCTCGTAGGTTTTTCTTTTATCCGCGAAGAGGGGAAGACTGACCGCGCCGTTGAGGCGCTCGTAGAAAGCCCATCTTGTTTTGTCCGTCACAAAGGACTCACGGCCACGGGTGTTGAGGTGCGGGTAGCCGAACAAGAAGTACTCGTCGAACATGCACCCGAACCTATGCAGCGAGTACACCATGTCCACTACGAGGTCATTCTTCGCTTCCTTCCCGAGCGGGCCGACACCAAAGTCCAACAGAACCTTGTCGATCATCGCCAGGCCCTTCTCGTAGTATTCGGGGTCGTTGAGCCGGTAGTACTCCGCATATTCCCGCCTCGCCTCGAAAGACTCATCGGCAAGATCACGCAACCTCCTCTCCTCGTCCGAGCCGATCCTCCAACTCGCAATACTCGAGGTTCCACTATCCGTCATTGGCGACCACCCCTTCCGGTCTTCTCTTCTCCAGCTCGCAAAGAGTCTCCTCGTCCACACCCCTGCGAAGCAGAGAGGCGCTCTCCCGGATCGCCTCTCTATCCCAGTCCCACCATGCAATATCGAGAAGCCTTCGTATCGTTTCGACGTCAAAGCGGTATTTAATCACCCTCGCGGGCGTCCCGACAGCTATGGCGAACGGAGGAATATCGGAGAGAACGGTCGCCCCCGCCCCGATCACCGCTCCGTCGCCGATCGTAACCCCGGACACGACACTAACGCCTTGAGCAATCCACACCCCGTTGCGTAGGACAACGCCCCCCCCCGAGCCCGTCCGATCGGGCGGGAAGTCGACCCCGAGAATCTTCTTCCAATTGTGGTTCGTGAACATGTTTGCGGCCTTGTAGTCGTGGTTCCCACCACCGATGCCTACGTTCCAGGACACGCAGCAGTACTTTCCGATGGAGGCGCCGAATATCACGTCGTTTGATCCCGTGTAGGTGCCCTCGCCGATTTCGCTTCCGATTACGAGATTCCTCCTCCCCACCTGCGCGTGGGGCCCGACGAGGGAGTCGATCAGGTCGGTGTTGTCGGCAACGACGGCGTGATCCGCGACGGAGGAGCGGATGACGTGAACCTGGTTGTAGAGAACGGCACTGTTCGCGACACTGTTCATTGCTAACCCTCCGTGCCAAAGTCGGACAGATAAGCGGATTCCTTAGCTTTGATCAGGTTATACATCGTCGAGTTGACCGGGCATCCTACTCCATGCCGCCGGCACATAACGACCATTTCGCCCGAAATAGCATCGATCTCTGTCTTGCGCCTAGAGAGGACGTCCTGAAGCATAGAGGTCTTCTTCGGATAGGGGTAGGTGGTCAGATACCCGATGAGGTCGTCGATGTCGGAGCTGTCCAGGGCGACGCCCTCCAGGTTGGCAAGGTCAAGCAGCTCCCGCATCGCCCACCTCAACACCACCTCTATCTCCGGAATCGAGGAGAACTGCAGGTAGTCCGCCTCGGTAAGAGCTGACACCTGATTGGCTCCGACGTTCAGCATCCATTTCTTCCAAACGCTTCGAAGCATGTCCTCGTCAATCGACGCGGTAAACCCGGCTTTCTCGAGCGACTCAGCCACGAGTTCGAGGAAAGGATCCGGCTCGTCGTTGTGCGCGTGACCAAAATGAACATCGCCCGCCACGTTGTAGACAAAGCCACCGCCGGAACGGCATGCATCGATCTTGGAGATGAATCCGTACAGGACCGACTTCCCGGGCAAGCATTCCCTTATCACGTCGACGGGGAGTATGCTGTTCAGCAAGGGGAGGACAACCGTATCGCTCCCCACAAAGGGGATCAGTTGCGAACATGCCTCTCTCAACTGGTAGTTCTTCACACAAAGGAAGACTAAATCGGGAGCCTTCGCTTCTTCGAGCAGACCAATGAAGTAGCGTCGCCCGTTGACAAGCAGACCGCCCCTCCTCAACCTCTCCGCCCGCTCTCCCATCGCAATCAGGGAGACGTCGAAGCCGGCGTCCGCCAGTCTGGTCGCAATGACGCTGCCGACGCAGCCCGCACCCATCACTGCATACCTCATCGCTCCACCTCCCCGCGCGCGAGCGCTCGCGCGTCTCGAAAGAGAACCATATCGCGGCCATCGGCTCCCTCGGCGACGATACATCCCAAAACCGAAGAAAGCTTAGCCTCAAGATCCTCCTCGTCTTCAGCAACGAGTTGAATCCTGCACAGCATCTGGGAGAAATCAGCTGGCCTTTCCATAACGTCCCCAGCGGAGACCTTCTCGTGAACGAAATAGACCCCATCGGCCTCCCGCGCTTCATCCAGTCCGGAAACGCGGGCTATCATCCCCTTGCCGAGCAACACTGGTAGTTCGAAGGCCAGCACAGAGAAACGGGGGGTTTCCCGAGCCTCGATGGACGCGTCGTCTCCCATGGATCCTGTCAGAGAATGCCTGATGAGCATTTCGAGGACGTTGGAGCCGTTAATCTTCTCCGTCGCCCGGTAAGCCATCGTGCCGTCGAGTCTGAACGTCGGATCGAACGGCATGACCCTGCCGTCCTTCACAAAAGACTGAAACGCAATCAGGCCGTTGGAGACTCCCAAGCTTCTTATCAGGTTCCGAAACCTCTCATTGTGCTTTTCCATGAAGAAGTCGAGGTGCCGCGAGGGAAATCTGTATCCGACCGGGAGCTGCGTGATCTGCGGATCGAAGCTGCGCATGTAACGATCGCACATAGCTGAGATGGTCGCGACGCCGTTGTGCACCACATAGTACGTCATCACCTCATCGGCAACGATGTACTCTTCTATGACGACTTCGCCGGAATCGGAATTTTTCCTTGCTAGAGCAACGCCCTTCTCAAGCTCGCGGACGTCCCAGCAGATGCTGACACCCCTCGAACCCCCGTTGTCGACGGGCTTCACAATGACAGGGAAGCGAATGTTCCGATCTTCTTCCCCGTAGCATCGCGGCACGTCGATCCCCGAACTGGCGCACGCGCGCCTGAACAGCGACTTATCGAATATCGTGCGCGTGTCGGCCCCGTCGGCGTAGAAGGGCAGCCCGAGGGCGGAGCAGAGCTCCGAGGCACACGAAACTCGCCGTTCGCTGAAGCCCGCGATGACGCCGTCTACGCCCTCGTCGATACACTTCCGCCTGAGCGCACCGATGTCCGACCAGCTGACGTCCCACGCCTCGTCAGCGACGTGCTTCGCGGGGGCAAGGCTCCAATCCTCGTGGTTGTCGGTCACGATCGCGCGGGCTCCCATGGCCCTCGCGCACCTTACGATCTCGGCCTCGGTCCTGTACGCGCCGAGGATCAGCAGCTTCTTTCCGCTAAACTCCCGCATGCGCCACATCAGCCCTTTCAAGCATCGTAAGTATGCAATCCATCTCCTCTGATCCGTAACGCTGATCCAAAGGCAGGGGGAGCACGGACTCCGAGAGGGATCGCGCCGGCGAATCCTCCGTGCACTCCAGCAGCACGTTCGGCCACAGGCAGGGCACGTAGATCCTCTCTTTGATCAGTCTCTTGCGAATCTCCTGCGCGCCTTCCACCATCAACGGGTACATGAACGCCCCGTCTGGTTTACGCAACTCAAGCTCGTTGATGCCAGAAAGAGCGTCTGCAAGAACGTCCCAGTTGGCATCTCTCTTTGCCTTCACGGCTTCATAGTCGATCGCACGAAGTAGGTTCTCTGTGATGGGCGACATGAACTTCGCCGGCTCCTCGGCAAAAAGGTCGTTGTTCGCGGTTGCCTCCGCGAAGAACTCCGATGCCGAGCGCTCAAAACGACCTAACACGAACCCCATCCTCGCATGGGATTCGTCCCGGGGAAGCTCCCTGTCCAAGCGGGCGCCATCGCCGGTCGCCAGGTAAGCTCCGTCGGCTACGCCGAACCACTTCCGGCAGGTGTAGAGGGTATCGACCCCTTCCCAGGATTCGCGGAAGAAACCTTGAGTCTCGTCGACAAGCAATCTCCCGCCTGATGCGGTGAGGGCCCTAGCAACGTCTTCGCCGCAGAGCTGCCCGTAGTAGTCAACGAGGAGCATCCACTCGTCAGCCCCCAATTCGAAGGCCGAGTAGTCCGGCAGTAGGTCGAATCCCACCGGGTACGTAATCACCTCCACGCCCTCACGACGCAGCAGGGCCGGGACGGAGGCACACAGCCAATCAGGTACCCGCATCCGGCGGATCTCCCTCAGCTCGACGAGGTAGGCTAAACAGCCCCGCCCGCTGTTGAGGGCCACAGCCTCCTCGTGGTAAGGCTTGCCCGAGAACCTCTCGAGTTCCAGATAGCCACCGATCTCGCGGGTGCCCACTAGCTAACCACCACCCTCATGAAGTTCTCCTTACTCGCCTCAAACACCTCGAGTTCCTCAGCGGTATCGAACCTCAACATCACGGAGCCGAACGCGAAGTTGGCTGATTCGAATGCCTCAACGCGTGAACCCAGAGAGACCCACAGCTGCTCGTCAGCCACGTGCTTCTCGCGGAAACCCGGCGCGTACTCGACGCCCCTTAAGATCCCGGAGTGCTCTGCATGGAGAACCTCCTGGTGCCAGAATCCGTCGTAGGAAGGCTTCCCGATGCCCTCGATGGGCATACCAAGAGCTGCTTGCACTGATGCCTTGATAAGATCGGTTCGACCTGCCGTTGCAAACCGCAGCATCTCAGCAAGACGATTACCTCCACCTCGAGGTGACACTTCCATGATGTAAGCCCTGCCGTCGGCCGCCACGCGCGTCTCCACGTTGTATATCCCTGAGTGTAGGTGGAGGAGGTCGGCAAGCCTTTGCAGTTCCGACAGCAGTTTCGCCTGCGCCGCCTCAGGCAGCGCGCACGGCATCGTGTAGGCCGCCGGCGTGTAAGGGTTGGGGCATGCCGAATCAAACAGCTGGGAGGTAAACGACACGCATTCGAACTTGCCATCGACGGTGAAGGCATCCGCGTCGGAAGAGGGGTAGGTCTTCTCCAGGAAACCCTCGACTATGCACCTGCCGCCGCGAGAGAAGGCGAGCGCATTCCCTACCGCCTGCGCGAGTCCCTCGGGCCCGTCGACGCGCGAGCAGCCCTTGCTTCCCGCCGAGTCAACGGGCTTGGCTATCACAGGGTAGGAAATCTCCTCGGCAGCCAAGGCGGCCTCCTCCGTCGAGGAGAAGACCCACATCTCCGGACAGTTGAAGCCGTGCTCCCGCAGAAAGGAGCGGAAGCGCTGCTTGTCCTGCAGAATCGAAACCGCCTCGAAGGACCCCTGAAACGGCAGCCCCAACGCCTCTGCGGCGTAGGCAGCCGAGACCACCCCGGGGTCGGCGGCGAAACTCATAATCCCGTCGGCGCCGATCTCGCGGGCGCACTCCAGCACAGCCTCCTTTTCAACGATGCTGACATTGCAGTAGCGGTCCGACCGTGTATGGGCGATGCTGTTGGGCAGATAATCGGCCGTCACGACTTTGACACCTATCTCATGAGCTGCCTCGATCACAGGGAAGAGATATCGCGAGCCGCCAAGAAGAAGAAGCGTCCCGTTCATCGTGCACATCCTTTCACAACAAAACAGATTCGATCTACATCCTCAATCGCAAGATCGGCATACATCGGCAGGCAGAGGACTTGGCTTGCCATGCGCTTGGCGATCGGCGTGAGCTCGCTGGCGCAAACGGAGCGGTAGCAGGCGAAGTCGGAGACGAGCGGGTAGAAGTACTTTCGCGTTCCAATGCCTTCGTGAGCAAGCGCCTCGAAGACTTCATCCCTGGATACCCCGAAAACCCCGGGATCGAAAAAGGCAGGCATGTAAGCGTAGTTTGGCTTGTCGTCCTCACACGGAGGAATTGTTCGGATGCCGGGAATGCCCTCCAGATTCTCCCAGTAGCGCTCGGCGACGGCCCTGCGCTTGGCAACCTCTTCGTCGAAATGCCTCAGATTGCAGATACCCATAGCGGCACAGAACTCGTTCATCTTAGCATTGCCGCCAACGTATTCCACGTCCTCCGGAGAAGTGATGCCAAAGTTTTTCCACTGGTTGAGCACATCATAAAGTGACGGATCTTTAAAACAGACCGCGCCGCCCTCTATGGTGTTAAACGCTTTGGTTGCGTGGAAGCTAAACATCGAGACGTCACCAAACGAGGCAGCAGACACACCGTCTCTTTCAACCCCGAAGGCGTGCGCCGCATCATAGATAACCTTAAGCCCGTAACGATCAGCCGCATCTTGGATGGCATCGACGTCGCAAAGATTACCGTAAACGTGCACGGGCACTATCGCTGAAGTGCGCGGGGTGATCAGGTGCTCAATACCCTCTGGATCAAGCGTACAGTCGCTTTCTTTGATATCCACGAACACAGGAGTAAGCCCCTTGCGGACGATCGCATGCGTGGTGCTCGCAAAGGTAAAAGGCGTGGTGATCGCCTCGCCATGAAGATCAAGAGCTTCAAGTACGCACTCCAGCGCGTTGTGCCCGTTGGTGAACAGACACACATTCTCTACGCTCAAACGCTCTTTTAACATCGCCTCAAACTCGCGATGCTTAGCGCCCATGTTGGTGAGCCAACGGGACTCCCACAGGGGCGCGATTTCGTCTATATACTCCGCCAAAGGAGGCATAGACGAGCGCGTTACCGATATGCGATCCTTGTCCTCAAGCATCCCTTATGCCTCTCTCTGTCTGATTTTTACGCGCGGCGTGCTGATAATTTTATCGGTAAATGTTCGTACCAGCTTCATGAATACAAAGACATCATTGTGTCATCGACCCTTCATCGTGACACCGTCAGCCATGCATCATGGCGCGTCAGCCCTTCTTGCGAGCAATGACCTCCTTGACAGTTGAAAGCAGATATTCAAATGCCTCGATTTTGAAGAGCTTGGAAAGACCCAGATACACCGAAGCCATGACGGCAACCTGGAGAATTATCGTGAAGATGTCAGGGAGCTCGAGCAACCCGAGCGGAAACGCGATAGCAGCAGCAACTCCTGCAAGAATAAACGCCGGACATATATCGCGGATCTGCTCACCATAGGAGTAGCCAATCACCTTGCGGTTTGGCCATGCATTAACGAAAGTTGAAACAATCCCGGTAAGCACATAGCTACCTACGAGCAGATAGACGTCCTGTAGAACAAATGTGCAGAAAAGCAAGTTGGCAATTCCGTAAGCTTTCTTAATAAACTCAAGTTTTAAAAATAGGTCAGATCTGCCCATGCCGTTTAAAGCCTGAAGATTCGTTGTATGTATGGGCAACAACATATAAACAATGCAATACATTTGAAGGAATGGCACCGCAGGAAGCCACTGCTCGCCGAGGAGAAGACGCACGACTGGCTCTGCGACGAGCGCAAACAGCGCCATGCTCGGAACGATAAGGT
>CAZBEP010000087.1:0-7221 GCA_964490925.1 uncultured Eggerthellaceae bacterium
CTTAAGCCTCGAACCTGGCCCCAAGGCACATCGGGGAAGCGCGTCATCGTGGCGAAATCGAGGTTTGCCGCTTCCTCGACGATGCGGTAGACGCATGAATACAGGCCGTCGACGACGGTTCGCTCGTAGAAGCCCTTCGGGCGCATCGCGATCTCCTCCGTGACGCCGAGGCTTTCGATTCTTCCGCGCAGCTCTTTCGCAAGGGCGGATATCTCTTCCATGCGCAGCCTTCCATGCGCAGTCCGTCAGTCGCCTTCGTGCGCATAGATCACGACCTCCTCCCTGTCGATTTCCGCCCACAGCGTCGGTTTCCTTTCGGCGAGGTCATCAGGTCATCGGATGTGAGCAGGTCCACCCGACGGTTGAAGGCGTTCTGCAAATCCAGGACGAGGCCGCCTATCAAGCGGGCGCCGCGCCCGCCTCACGCAGGGGTAGCTCTTAAAAACCGGGCGTGCGGTGCGGACAGGCTTCTCTGCTCCTGACGCGATAGGGAACAACGTCGCCTTCTTATCCGAAACGCCTCCTTACCCGAAAGGCGGACGCTCCCATCGTACTGAAAACCTCGCGTTGCCAAACATCGCCCCACGGAGCGAGCACGTAAACGCATATCGACGGCGCATACGCGGCCTCGTCGCGGCATCGATGCGTCCGAAACGTATAATGCGCAGCACAGGACGAAGGTGCGGCGCGAGCGGAGGAAGAAGGCCATGGTCTACGACAAAGCCGGTTCGAGGCCCTTAGACGCGGCGAGCGCCGTGGCGGCCCGCGCCCCGCTTTTCAAGGGCATCGATGCGTCGCACGTGTCCGCCCTCCTCGGCTGCCTCGAAGCGCGCACGTGCAGCTTCGCGAAAGGGGAGTACGTCTACCGGCACGGCGACGTCGGCGTAGACATGGGGATCGTGATCGCGGGGGGCGTGCGGATAGAGAACGTGGACGCGCGCGGCGCGACGACGGTGCTCTCCCGCGTCGGGGCGGGGCAGGTGTTCGCCGGGGCGTACGCCTGCCTGCCCGAGGAGCCGCTGCGGGTCGATGTCGTGGCGGCCGACGACGCCGACGTGCTGTTCCTCGGCGTCGCTCGGCTGACGCGGCTGTGTTCGAACGCCTGCCCCCACCATCAGGCGGTGGTCGCAAACCTTCTCGCGGAGGTCGCGCGCAAAAATCTGCTCCTCTCGCAGCGGGCGCTCCACGTTTCGCCAAAGACGATCCGCGGCAAAGTGCTCGCGTACCTTTCGAGCGAGGCGGCGCGCGCCGCCTCGCCGTCCTTCGAGATACCCTTCAACCGTCAAGAGCTTGCGAACTACCTCGGCGTCGACCGCAGCGCGCTGTCCGCCGAGCTTTCGAAGATGCAGCGAGACGGGCTTATCCGCACCAAGCGAAACTTTTTCGAGCTGCTTGCGTGAAAGCCCCGACCGCAGGGAGCCGCGCAAGGCCAGCACGACGGCCGCCCCGCGCCGGAGCCGTCAGCTCAGGATGGCGGCAAGATCCTCGTGCGCCGTCGAGATCGGACGGATGCCGTAGTTCTGCACGAGCACGTCGAGCACTCCGGGCGAGACGAAGGCGGGAAGCGAGGGACCGAGGTAGATGCCCGTGACGCCGAGGTGCAGAAGCGTGAGCAGGATGCACGCCGCCTTCTGCTCGTACCAGGACAAAACGAGCGTGAGCGGCAGGTCGTTGACGCCGCACTCGAACGCTTCGGCTAGGGCGAGCGCGATCTTGACGGCTCCGTAGGCGTCGTTGCACTGGCCGACGTCGAGCACGCGCGGGATGCCCCCGATGTCGCCGAGCTCGAGGTCGTTCAGGCGGAACTTCCCGCACCCGAGCGTGAGGATGACGGTGTCCTCGGGAGCCTGGCGCGCTACCTCCGTATAGTAGGAGCGCTCCCCGCGCGCGCCGTCGCAGCCGCCGACGAGCAGGAAGTGCTTGATGGCTCCCTGCTTCACGGCCGCGATCACCTCCTCCGCCGCGCCGAGCACGGCGGCATGGCCGAAGCCGGTGGTCATGGACGTGCCGCCGTTGGCGCCGTAGGTCTGGACGGGCTCTGCGTAGCCGCCGAGCGCCTTGGCGTGCTCGACGAGGACGGAGAAGTCCTTGCCCCCTTCGCCGTCCGGCACGTGCCGCATGCCGGGATAGGCGACCGGCCCGGTGGTGTAGACGCGGTCGGCGTAGCTTTGGCGCGGCGGCATGAGGCAGTTGGTCGTGAAGAGGACGGGCGCGGGGATGCCGTCAAGCTCCTTTTGCTGGCGAAACCACGCCGTCCCGAAGTTCCCTTTGAGCTGGGGATGGGCCTTGAGCCGGGGATAGCCGTGCGCGGGCAGCATCTCTCCGTGGGTGTAGACGTTCACGCCCGTGCCGTCGGTCTGGCGCAGGAGCTCCTCGAGGTCGTGCAGGTCGTGCCCGCTCACAAGGATGAACGGACCGGGCTCGACGCGCAGCGACACTTCCGCCGGAGCCGGGTCGCCGTAGGTGGCGGTGTTCGCCTCGTCGAGAAGCGCCATGCAGGTCAGGTTGGCCTCTCCGACCTTGAGCGCGAGCGCGACGAGCTCGTCGGCGGACAGCGCTTCGCCGATGCCGACGAGGGAGTCGTAAAAGCAGGAGTCGACGGCGTCGTCCGTGCGCCCGAGCGCGGCGGCATGGTAGGCGTAGGCCGCCATGCCGCGGATCCCGAACAGCACGAGCGACTTGAGGGAGCGAAGGTCTTCCCCCTCGTCCCACAGGGTCGCAAGATCGAACTCGTCGACGTCGGCGCCGGCAAGGGCGCAAGCCGCCTCGCGGACGCGCTCCGTGATGCCCGAGACGTGCTCGCCGTCGAAGTCCACGTTCGTGAGACAGGCGAACAGGGCTTCGCGCACGAGCGCGTTGATCTCCGGCGAGGGAAGCGTGCCGTCCGCCGCGCGGGCGAGGCCGACGAGCGCACCGGTCAGCTCGTCTTGCAGTTCGGCGACCTCTGCGGTCTTGCCGCAGACGCCTTTCGCGCCCGTGCATCCCGTTCCGCAAGCCGTCTGCTCGCACTGGAAGCAAAACATCGACGTGTCCATTTCGTCTCTCCTCCTTTGATCGATGCGATCCTTCTTCGATCATAGGAAGCGACTGGGGCACTGTCTGTTGTCGTTACAACACTTTGAAAGAGGAGCCAAAGCCGTCGCGCGGAGCTTCGGTCCATGTCGCCCTCCCACGTCACGGAGCCGTCGCCAAAGCCGTCGCGCGCGCCGGCGAGACAGGGCGCTCAGCGCACGAAGTTCGTGAAGGTCTGCCCTTCGCGCTGCGGCAGAGCGACGCCTGCCTTCTTGCCGGCGTCGATGCACTTGAGCAGCCACGCCATGTTGACGGCGAGCGTGCGCATGGTCTGGAGGCCCTCGAGGTCCTCCTCCACCTCGTCGGGCGTGTTGCCGTGCACCTGGTTCCAGTACTGCGACGACACCACCGGCATGTTGCACATCGTGTAGTACATGTTGAGCTGCGCGTAGGCCATCGACGCCCCGCCGCGGCGGCACGACACGACCGACGCGACCGGCTTGTCCTCCAAAAAGCGCCGCCCGCTGTAGAAGGCGCGGTCCATGAACGACTCGATGCCGCCGGCCGCCGCCCCGTAGTACACGGGGCTGCCGAACACGAACCCGTCGGCGTCGGCCGCCTTTGCGAGGAACTCGCGCACCTGGTCGTCGAATACGCATTCGCCCGTATTCCTACACGTGCCGCACGCAGTGCAGCCCTGCACCTTCGCCCCGATCCAGAAGGTCTCCGTTTCGATGCCTTCTTTCTCGAACTGCGCGGCGACCTCCTCGAGCGCGCGGTTCGTGCAGCCTTTCTTTCGCGGCGATCCGTTCACGAGCATGACCTTCATAGCGTCCCCCTCTGTTTTGCGCGGCGCCCGCATGGCGCCGCAGTCGGCGTTCGCTCTGCATTATAGGGCTTTTCGCGGCGCCTCCCGTCCCCGCACCACGGACGTCCCGCACGCCGGCCGGGGCGCGACCCGCCGCTCCCCGTCTTCCGCCTCCCGCATACGGATGTCTCGCGCACCTTTCACCCCTTTCACCGAAGAGTACCCCCGACGCGACCCCGCCCGGAAAGCCGCTCCGCCGGCTTTTGTTACATTCTCACGATGCGGATGCGTCCAGGAGGGGGCGCGCCGCATTCCCACCAGGTTCTCTGGACAGTGAAGGAGGGGTTGCACGTGGCCTTGCTCAACGTGGCCTTGCTCGGGTTTCTCGTCGTATTCCCGATGATCGTCGCGCTTGCGCTCGTCGTCGTGCGCGCCAATGCGCCACGCAACGCGGTCGTCTGGATCGGAGCCGTCGTCATTGCGGTCGCGTCGATCGCGCTTGCCGTCGCCAACATCGGCACGGCGCCGATACGCATCTCGTTCGCATCGCACGTCCTCGATTACGTATGCGCTGCGGCAGGCGTCGTCATCGCCGCCGTCATCGTCGCGTACGGCGTCAAACGCAAAAACCCGCTCGCCGTCGCGCTCGCGCTTATCCAGGCGGTCGGCTCCCTCGTGTTCGAGTTCGGGTTCGCGCGCGGCATCGAGGTCGAATACGGCCTCTACCTCGACTCGCTGTCGCTGCTTATGGCGCTCATCGTCGGCATCGTCGGCTCGGGCATCTGCGTCTACGCGATCGGCTATATGGAGGACTTCCAGGCCCATGAGCCCGAAGGCGCGCCCGACCGCCGCCCGACGTTCTTCGCGCTCATGTTCCTGTTCCTCGGCGCGATGTTCCTCATCGTGTTTTCAAACAGCATGCTGTGGATGTTTGTCGGCTGGGAGGTCACGACGCTCTGCTCGTTCCTCCTCATCTCCTTTACGAGAACCGACGAGGCGATACGCAATTCCTTCCTTCAGGTAAACATAAACCTGCTCGGCGGCATCGCGTTCCTCATCGCGCTCTATGCGAGCGCCATGCAGTTCGGCACGCTCTCGCTCGACGAGTTCCTCGAGCTCGGAGCCTTGTCCCCCTTGCTCGCCGCGCTTCCCGTCGCGGCGCTCGCGTTCGCGGGCATCACGAAGGCCGCCCAAATGCCGTTTCACTCGTGGCTGCTCGGCGCGATGGTTGCCCCGACGCCGACGAGCGCGCTGCTCCATTCCTCGACGATGGTCAAGGCCGGCGTGTTTCTCCTCGTGAAGCTCGCACCGGTGCTGTCGGTGTGCGTGATCCCGTCGGTCATGGTCATGCTTGTCGGAGGCTTCACCTTCCTGTTCTGCTCGGCCATGGCGATCTCGCAGAGCAACGCCAAGCGCGTGCTCGCGTACTCGACGGTCGCCAACCTCGGACTCATCGCGGCGTGTGCCGGAGTCGGCACGTCGGCGGCCGTGTGGGCGGCGATGCTCCTCATCCTGTTCCACGCCGTTGCGAAGTCGCTGCTGTTCCTGTGCGTCGGCACGGCCGAGCACCACATCGGCAGCCGCGACATCGAGTCGATGGACCTCCTGTTCGATCGCATGCCGCGGCTTGCGCGCCTCATGATGCTCGGCATCCTGTGCATGTTCGTCGCGCCGTTCGGCATGCTCGTCGCGAAGTGGGCGACCATCGTGTCCCTCGCCGAGGCGAACCAGGTCGTCTTGCTGCTCGTCCTCGCGTTCGGGTCGGCCGTCACGTTCATGTTCTGGTCGAAATGGCTCGGAAAGCTCGCCGGCATCGCAGGCTCGCCGGAAAACGTCGAGGGGACGGTGCACGCAAGCGAGTGGCTCCCGCTCTCTCTCATGGCGGTGCTCCTCGTTGCGGCGTGCGCGCTCGTTCCGGCGCTTTCCGCCGGCATCGTCGAGCCGTACCTGGCCGGCGTCTACGGCGAGGCGGTCGCAGACGTGTCGAACGACAATCTCGCGATCTGCGCGGTGTGCGTGGCGGTCGTCGTGATCGCCCTGTTCGCCGGCATCGACCGCCCGAAAGCGCGCCGCGTAGGCGTGTACCTGTCGGGCGTGTCCGCCGACAACGACGCGCGCACGTTCCGCAACTCGCTTTCGCAGGCTCAGGCGGCGACGGCGCGCAACTGGTATCTGGAGGGCATGTTCGGCGAGCAGCGCCTCGCGCTCGTCGGCACGACGTTCTGCGCGACGGTCATCGTGCTCGGCGTCGCGTTCGCGGCCGTCGGCCTGCCGCTCGGGCTGTAGGGCAAGGGGGATAGGGAATGACTCTCGTCTTCACGATCATCGGCTGCATCGCGTTCGCCGTCCTCGCTCCGATCGTCGGCTGCCTGCTTTCGGGGATCGACCGCAAGGTGTCCGCCCGGCTCCAAGGCCGCGTCGGACCGCCGCTGCTGCAGCCCTATTACGACGTCCGCAAGCTTTTGGGCAAAGAGCGCGCCTCCGTGAACGCGGCGGAGGGCGCCTATGTGTGGTGCGCTCTGCTGTTCGCGATCGTCGCGGGCGGCGTGTTCTTCTCGGGCGGCAACCTGCTTCTGTGCGTATTCCTCGTGACGCTGTCCTCGCTCATGTTCATCGTGGCGGCGTACTCTTCGCGCAGCCCCTACGCCGAGATCGGCGCCGCGCGCGAGACGCTGCAGGTCATGTCCTACGAGCCGATGGTGCTCATCATGGCGATCGCGTTCTACATGGCTACGGGAAGCTTCGACGTCAACGTCGTGTTCGGCCTCGACGTGCCGGCCATCTCCTCGATCTGGGTGGTGTTTTTCGGGTTGCTCTACGTGCTCACGATCAAGCTGCGCAAGTCCCCCTTCGACCTGTCGATGTCCCATCACGCCCACCAGGAGATCGTGCGCGGCGTGACGACGGAGATGTCGGGGCCCACGCTTGCGAAGGTCGAGATCATGCACTGGTGCGAGACCGTGCTCTTCCTCGGCTGGTGCGGGATGTTCTTCGTGTGGGGCGGGCCGGCGACGCTTGTCGTGGCCGTTGCCGTCGCGTTCGTCATCTACCTGCTCGAGGTCTTTATCGACAACAACTTCGCGCGCGTCAAGTGGCAGGCGATGCTGAAGTCCGCGTGGATCGTCACGCTCGTCGCGGGCGCGGTCAACTTCGGCATCCTCGCGTTTCTGTAAAGGAGGGACATGTCCTACGCATCGAAATCCCCCTGGGTCATCCACTACGACGCCTCGAGCTGCAACGGCTGCGACATCGAGGTGCTCGCCGCGCTGTGCCCGGGCTTCGACGCCGAGCGGTTCGGCGTCGTCAACACGGGCAACCCCAAGCATGCCGACATCTTCCTCGTCACCGGCAGCGTCAACGAGCGCAACATCGCCGTCGTCAAGGAGATCTACGACCAGATG
>CAZBEP010000088.1:0-7212 GCA_964490925.1 uncultured Eggerthellaceae bacterium
CCGGGCTCCACCTCGACGTCGAGCACGCGGGCGTTCGAGCTGTAGATGCGGTAGAGCATCTCGGTGGTGATGCAGCTGTTGGCCGTGCCGTCGCGCAGGATCTCCCCCTTGTCCATGACGATCACGCGGTCGGCGCAGAACAGCGCGTGGTCGGGATCGTGCGTGACCATGATGACGGCCTTGCCCGTCTTGGACAGCATGCTCATGCGCGACAGCACGAGCTGCTGATTTCCGAAGTCGAGCGCGGCGGTCGGCTCGTCCATGACGAGGATGTCGGACTGCTGCGCGAGCGCCCGCGCGATGAGCACGAGCTGCTGCTGGCCGCCGGAGAGGTTCGTGTAGGCCCTGTCGGCGAGCTCCTCGATGCCGAGCAGCGTGAGCGCCTGGTAGGCGACCAGGCGGTCGTGGCCCGTCGTGCGCGCGAGCCGGTTGACGTAGGGCGTGCGCCCCATGAGCACGACGTCGGCGACGGAGAACGGGAACGGCGGCGTGTGCGCCTGCGGGATGTAGGCGAAGCGCCGCGCGCGATCGCGTTCGCGCATCGTCGCGACGGACTCGCCCTCCACGCGCACCTCGCCGCCCGTCGCGGGGAGCAGCCCCATGAGCGCCTTGAGCGTCGTCGTCTTGCCGCAGCCGTTCGCCCCGATGATGCAGACGAACTCCCCCGCATCGACGGAAAACGACACGCCGTGGACGACCTCGACGGGCCGCTTCTTGCCGTAGCCGCAGCGCAGCCCGTCGACCTCGAGCAGATGCCGCGCCTCGCCCGCCGCCGGCTGCGCTCCCATCAGCGCCACCCCTTCATGTTGTGCTTGAAGATGACCACGAAGAACGGCACGCCCATGATGGCCGTCAGGATGCCGATGGGGATCTCCACCGTCGTCGCGAGGCGCGCGATGTTGTCGACGACGAGCAGGTACGCCGCGCCGACGAACATCGAGGTCGGCAGGAGCACCTTGTAGTTCGGCCCGACGATCGCGCGCGCGAGGTGCGGGATCACAAGGCCGATCCACCCGACGATGCCGGCGACCGCGACCGACGAGGCCGTGACGAGCGTCGCCGCGAAGATGACGAGCACGCGCGTGCGCGCCGTGTCGACGCCGATCGCGCGCGCCTCCTCGTCGCCGAAGGACAGCACGTTGAGCTTCCACGACTGCAGGATCAAGATGACGAAGCCGACGGCCATCGGCACGACGACCCGCAGCATGTCGGCCACGCTGACGGACGCGAACGACCCCATGAGCCAGAAGGTGATCGTCGGGAGCTTGTCGTCGGCGTCGGCCATGAACTTGACGAGCGACATGCCCGCCTCGAACAGCGTCGACACGAGGATGCCGGCGAGCACGAGCCCGAGCGTCGGGTCGTAGTCGACCGCCTTGTTGAGCCACACCGCCATGCCCACCGCAACCATGCCGCCGCAAAACGCGAACAGCTGCACGATCTCGCCCGGCATGTTGATCAGCAGCGCGATGCACGCGCCGAGCGAGGCGCCCGACGACGCGCCAAGCAGATCGGGCGAGGTGAGCGGGTTCTTGAACATGCCCTGGTAGCTCGCCCCCGCGACAGCAAGCGCCGCGCCGACGAGCATGACGACGGCGATGCGCGGGAAGCGGATGTTGAACAGGACGCGCTCGCCCGTCTCGGGATAGATCGCCGGCGCGACGACGTCTGTGTCACCGGCAAGGAAGGCGAACCAGTCGCCGCTCAGAATGAAGGCGACCCAGTCGTACAGGTACCAGAACAGCTTCGGCAGGTACGACGCCGCGTTCTGGACGACCTCGACGGGCGTCATCGCGTACTTCCCGAGCATGAAGGACAAAAAGAACATGAACACGACCGCCGCCGCGACGCCGGCCTTCGCCGACAGCGGGGCGCGCGCGTCGAACGTCGAGTCCGCCCTGCTCTGCAGCTCCGCCCCCGCCTCGGCGGCGGCCCCGCCCCCCTCGGCGCCCCGGGCGGCGAGCAGCCCGCCCGGGGCCGTGAACGCCGGGTCGAGGTCCGCCGCGGCGGCGTCGGGGCGCGCGGGGGCGGGGGCGGCGGCAGCGTCGATCGGGCGCGCGGGAGCCTCGGCGGCGCGACCTGCGCCGCCGGACGTCTCCCGGACGCCGTCCTGCATCGGATCGTCCCTCTCGGCCATTCGGTCAGTCAGCCCCCATCGCCCGCGCGCTGCGCGACGCGTCGGTCGCCGTCGCCGTCGACCCCGCCTCGGCCGCGCCGTCCGAGTCCGCCTCGTCCTCGTCGGCCGACTCCTCCTCGGCGGCCTCCTCGTCCTCGTCGGCCGTCGACACCTCTTCCACGATGTAGACCTGCCCGGTGTTCGGGTCGCGGTACGCCGTGCCCACGTCCTCGTAGTACGACCCGCCCTCCGTCAGGCCCTCGGGCGCCTCCTCGGCCTCGACCTCGCTGAGCTGCACGTCGTCAAGCTCGGTGAATACCGACAGGTCCACGCCCCACGCCGTCACGACCGCGACCATGCACCCGCACGCGAGCACGAGCATGCAGTCCGCAAGGTTCACGATGTAGGACGAGGGGTTCACGTCCTCGCCGAGAGCGTCGCGCCCCCGAAACCGGCTGTCCCGCAACGAACGCGCCATGTCAGTCGCCTCGCTTCTCGCCCGCCGCCGGGGCGCCCGCCCGGTCGCCCGCCTTGAACTCCGCAAGCGGGTCGCCCGTGTAGTTCGCCGGAAGCTCAACGCCCTCCGCGCGCGCCGCCTGCGCCTTCTCGAGCACGCATGTCATGACCTGCTCGAGCGACGACACGTACTCGCCGTACCAGCCCGACCGCACCTTCGAGATCACGAGCGCCACGATCGCGCAGACAAGGCCGCACACGGTGGCGTCGAAGGCGACGAGCAGCGACTGCGACAGCGTCGTCACGTCGCCTTGGCCCATCGCCACGATGCCCGGGCCGAGCGGGATGAGGGTGCCCATGAGGCCGAGGAGCGGGGCGATCTTCGAGATCGTGTCCGTCCAGGCGAGCCGACGCTGGTAGTGCCGCTCCACCTTGCCGATCTGCGCCTGCGCGAGCGAGAAGAGGGCGTCCTCGGGCAGCCCCATGTTGCGTGACACGGTGATGAGCGCCGCCTTCTGGAAGCGAAGCATCGCGCTGTCGGCAACGACGCGCGTCACGCCGTGGTAGGCCACGTCGTTGACATCGTTGACGATCTCGGACATGTTCTGGCGGAAGTGGCGCCGCTCGGCGAAAAACTCCACGACGAGCTGCCCGATAAAGAAGATGCTCACGACGATGAGCGCGATGACGAACACGATCGTCGGGATGAGCAGCGCCTGCGCGATATCGTGCAGGATATCGGCAAGGTAGGTGTCTTCGAACACGTTCATGGCGCGGTCCTATTCTTTTCCGTACGGCGGATAGCTGTTGCCAAGCAGGTCGAGCGCCTGCTCGTCGGTGATGTCCACCCAGTACAGCAAGCTGTAGAACTTCTTGACCTCCTCGACCATATCGACGTCGTAGTAGTCGGGGTAGAGCATGTTCGCGACCCACTGCACGCCGAGGAACCGGTTGACCCCCGGCGGGCGGTCGCACCATGCGAACGGCGCGTTCGGCATCGTGTAGACGCGCCCCGTCTGCACGGCGCGGATGGGCGACCAGTCGGCGTTCGTGCGGATGATCTCGTCGGCGCCGCCGCGGATGACGTCGTCCCAGGCGATGATGACCTCCGGGTCCCACGCGATGACCGCCTCGAGCGACACGCTCGACATGCCGTAGCCCGACGACGACACCTCCACCTGCGCGACGTTGTAGGCGCGCGCCGCCTCGAAGGTCTTTGCGTGCTGCGACGCGCTCGGCTCCGTCGAGAGGCCGAACGGGCCTTCCGCATAGTAGAGCGACACGATCTCGTCGTCGGGCACCTGCGCGACGGCGGCCGTCACGTCGTTGTAGACGTACTCGCAGTAGGCGGCGATTTCCTCGGCGCGCTCTTCGCAGCCCATGATGTCGCCGACGAGCCGGTAGGCGTTCGCGACGTTTTCGAACGACCCGTCCACGAGCACGACGGGGATGCCCGTCGCCTCCTGCAGCTCCTCGGCGGTCGACTGGTCGGATGCCGTGAGCCCGACCGCGCTGATCGAGAACACGAGCTGGATGCCCTCCTGGACGAGCATCTCGCGGTCGATCTCGCCGCCGCCGGCGAGCGAGCCCATGTAGATCAAGTCCTCCGACCCTTCGGGGAGGTACTGCAGCTCTTCCTGCGAATACTGAAAGGCCGACCCGCCCTGCAAGTCGGGATTGAGCGAGAACACGTAGATCTGCGCGAGGCCGCTCGTGTAGTAGATGCGCTCGAGACTGTCCACCGTCGGGATCGTGAGCTCGCGACCCATGTGGTCAGTGATGCGGCGCTCGCCGCGAAAAAACTCGTCGCCCGCTTCCGACCGGCACCCGGAAAGCGCGCCGATCGCGCCCGGAAGCGCGACAGTAAGCGTCGCCGCCCCTCCGAACTTGAGAAACGCGCGGCGCGAGAGCGACCGATCCGCCAGGGCGCCCTCCTGCGCCCCCGACCTCTCCCCTCCGCGTTTCCTGTCTGCCACAGTCCTTGCCGTTCCTCCTTCGTCTCTCATCCCTCGTCCTGTCATTCGTCGTAGAGCGCCTGCCGCGGGTCGTACCCGCCGAGCAGCACCGCCTCGAACGTCCCGTTGTCGGCGGTCGCCCACGTTCCGTCCTCGCCCTGCGTCATGCGGATCGTCGCCTCGACGGACTCGAGGCCCCACCCCGACGCCTCGGCATCGGCGGCAAGCGCCTCGAAGTAGGCGTCGGCGTAGTTTGACGCCGCCATGTCGGAGCCGGCCTCCTGGGCGGCGTCCGCAGCCTGCACGAGCAGGTCGAGCGCCGTGCCGATCGGCCGCAGCTCCACCGTGAACGACGCGTACGCCATGCCGTCCTCGTCGATCACGACATCGCCGAACTCCCATGCGAGGCCGGCGTAGTAGGCGGCGGCGAACGCCTCGGCCGACACCCCGTAGTACGTCGGGTCGAACCAGATCGTCGAAAACGCCGCCTCGATGACTGCGGCGTCCCCGTCGCGAAGCCCGGCGAGCGTCTGCTCGAGCGGGGCGCAGATCGCATCCCGCTCCTCGGTCGTCGCTTCGCGCTCGTGCTGGTCCGTCGCGCAGCCGGCGAGCAGCATCGCCGACAGCGCGCAGACGATCAGCACGAGCGCGAAGGCAGCCGCCGCGCGGCCCTTCGCTTTGATCGGCGCCATTTCCATCCTCTCTTTCGCGAACGCGGGTCGACGGCGCCCCGCCGACCCGCCGGGGCGCCGCCCGAAGGCGGCGCCCCGTCCGTCGCCCCGGCGGGCTGCCGGGGCGTTCCATGTTGTGCGTTCCTTATTCGGCGGCGTGCACGACGGTAATGACCTGCACGGACGACGGGAACCTGTTGCCGCCGAGATTGCCGTCGGCGTTGAAGGAGTCGGCCGTGTTGCCGTAGATCAGCCGCGGCGCATAGCCCTCGCTGTACGTCGCGTCGCCGATGGCCGCAATGTTGGCCGCCTGTGCGGCCGCAGCGGTCGTATCGACGGCGCTCGACGCGAAGGTCAGCGCGAGCACCGGCGTCACCGCAATCGCGTTGTCCTGCAGGTAGTCGTCAGAGCCCGCCTGCGGGTAGAAGAAGCCGGCGAGCATGTCGGCCCACAGGGCGGTCGAGGTGAACGGGCTGGACGTGTAGGCGTCTGCGGCGAACTCGAGCGTGTCGTCGTCGGCGACCACGATGCCGGCGTCCTCGAGCAGCTCCGCGATGGCCACGGCGCGCGTCGAGGTTCCGACGCTGAAGGCACCGCTGCTGAAGTACTGGCTCGACCACACGCCTTCCTGGGCGAGCGCCTCGAACTCCTCTTGCGTGTACGCCTTCACGAGCTGGGGATCCGCATCGGCGGACGCCTGCTCGTACACGGCGAAGTAGGGAGCGGCGTGCGTGACCGTAACCGAGTCGGCGCCCGACGGGAAGTTGCGGCCTGCGAGCACGGTGCCGGCCGCGAAGTCGTCGGCCGGGTTGCCGTAGACGAGGCGCGGCGCGTAGCCGTCGGAGTACGTCTCGTCGCCGATCGCGGCCTCGTTCGCCGCGGCCGCGTCGGCAGACGTCGTCGAGACGTTGGACGACGCGTAGTTCAGGCCGAGCACCGGCTCGACGTCCTCGGCGTTCGCGGTGTCGTAGGCGCCGACCTCGGCGGCGGGGAAGAACTGGCCGGAGGACATGGCCTCCCACGTCGCCGTCGCGGCGAACTCGCTCTCGGTGCCCGTCGCAGAGGCGACCGTCACGCTGTCGTCGGCGGCGACCGTCACGCCGGCGTCCTCGAAGAGGTCGGCGAGGGAGACGGCGTTCGTCGTCGTGCCGACCGCAAGGCCGCCCGAGTTCGTGAACTGGCCGGACCAGGAGCCCGCCTGCGCGAGCGCCTCGAACTCGGCGCGCGTGTACGCCTTGACGAGCTGGGACTCGGCGTCGCCTGCCTGCTGCTCGTACACGCTGAAGTACACCGGGTGCACGAGCGTGATCGAGTCCATGTTCGACACGAAGCGGCGGCCCAGGATCAATCTGGAGTCGGCGCCTTCGGTCGTGAAGTCCTCGGTCGTGTTGCCGAAGAGGATGCGCGGGGTGTCGGCCGTCGCGGCCTCTCCGCCGGCGGCAAGCGTCTCGATGTTTGCATCCTGCGCGGCCCCGGCGGTCGACACGACGGAGGAGGATATGCTGTTGAGGCCGATCACCGGCTCGATGTCGACGGCTTCGGTCTGGTCGAACGACCCGACCTCGGCGTTCGGGAAGAACTTGCCCGCCGTCATCGTGTCCCAGGCGGTCGTGTTCTCGAACGGGCTTCCCGAATACGTGCCGGACGTCGCCGTCACCTCGTCTTCGGCATACGTCTCGATGCCGGCGTCGGCGAGCAGGTCGGATATGCTCACGGCGTACGTCGTCGTGATGACCGTCAGCTCAGAGGAGTTATGGGCGTATGTCGCCGACCACACGCCTTCCTGGGCAAGCTCCTCGAACTGCTCCTGCGTGTACGCCTTCACCGCAACGCGGTCGGCGTCGCCGGACTGCTCGAACACCGTGAAGTACGCCTCGTGCGTGACCGTGATCGAGTCGGCGCCCGACGGGAAGTTGCGGCCTGCGAGCACGGTGCCGGCCGCGAAGTCGTCGGCCGGGTTGCCGTAGACGAGGCGCGGCGCGTAGCCGTCGGAGTACGTCTCGTCGCCGATCGC
>CAZBEP010000089.1:0-7182 GCA_964490925.1 uncultured Eggerthellaceae bacterium
GGAGGAGTTAGCCTCGGCTTGGGAGGGATTCGGGAACGCCGAGATCTCGCGACCTGGGGAAACACTGCGGGTGAGCCGCGTCAGCGCGCCATGCGGGGCGGGAGATCCTCCCAAACCGCAGATTATGGGCCTCCGCGAGGCTCCCCATGCGTGCGCGAGGGGTATTCGGGCCTTCCCTTCAGCCCTTCAGCCCTTCTGCGCTCTCCGAGCGATCCCTCGTGCATGCACCGAGGGGCTGCCCGTCGAAGAGCCTGCGAGCGCAGGTTTTCGGCGAGTTGGGGGTATTCGCCGCCCGCGAGCGCGCCCGCCCCCGCGGCCCTGCGGCCGTCCCCCGCCGTCGGCACCCCGCCCGCAAGCCCCCGGCAGTGCCTAGTTCCGCCCTGCGATCAGGCGGTTCAGCGCGTTCAGATACGCCTTCGTCGAGGACACGATGATGTCGCCGTCGGTGCCGCGCCCGGTGAATGCCTCCCCTTCGCCCGACATCACGCGCACCGTCACCTCGCCGAGCGCGTCGATGCCGCGCGTCACGGACTTCACCGAGAACTCCGCAAGGTCGTTGTCGACGTTTATGATCTTGTCGACCGCCTTGTACGCCGCATCCACCGGGCCGGTGCCCACCTCGCAGACGGTGCGCACCTGCCCCTCGTCGTCTTTGAGGGTGACGGTGGCCGTCGGGATGAGCGGGAAGCCGCAGCTGATCTGCACGCCTTCAAGCGTGAAGATGGCGGAGGCGTTGCGATCATGCTCGTTGACGAGGCTTTCGAGATCCTCGTCGTAGACTTCCTTCTTCTTGTCGGCGACGTTGAGGAACGTCTCGTAGATCTCGTCGAGCTGATCGCCCTCGAACTCGTACCCGAGCTCTTCGAGGCGGTGCTTCAAAGCCGCGCGCCCGCTGCGCGCCGTGAGCACGATCTGGCTTTGACCAGCCCCGACGTCGGTCGGGTCGATGATCTCGTAGGTGTCGCGCTTCTTGAGCACGCCGTCTTGGTGGATGCCCGACGAGTGCGCAAACGCGTTCGCGCCGACGATGGCCTTGTTCGCCTGGACGCCCATGCCGGTGATCGAGGAGACGAGCCGGCTTGCCCGCAAAAACTCGCGCGCGTTGACGTCGGTGTGGGCGTCGAGCTCTTCGCCGTGCATGCGCATCGCCATGACGACCTCTTCCATGGCGGTGTTGCCCGCGCGCTCGCCGAGGCCGTTGATCGTGCACTCGATCTGCGTGGCGCCGTTTTTCACGCCCTGGAGCGCAAGCGCCGTCGCCATGCCGAGGTCGTTGTGGCAGTGAACCGACACGACGACGTTCTCGATGCCGCGCACGTTTTCCATGAGGTGCCTGATGCGCCGGCCGAACTCCTCGGGCAGCGAGTAGCCCGTCGTGTCGGGGATGTTCACGACGGTGGCGCCCGCGTCGATTGCCGCCTGGATGACGCGCGCAAGGAATGCGTAGTCGGACCGACCCGCGTCCTCGGCGTAGAACTCGACGTCGTCGACGTATTTCTTCGCGTAGGCCACGCAGTGCGCGGCGCGCTCGACGCACTCGTCCTCGGTGATGCGCAGCTTGTCGCGCAGGTGGCTCGGCGAAACCCCCAGACCCGTGTGGATGCGCGGGCGCTTGGCGTAGCGCAGCGCGTCTGCCGCCACATCGATGTCCTTGTCGATCGCGCGCGTGAGTCCGCACACGACCGCCGCATCCCCGGCAAGCTCGGCGATGCGGCGCACGCTCTCGAAGTCGCCGGGGCTCGAGATCGGGAAGCCCGCCTCGATCACATCGACGTTGAGCCGCAGAAGCTGGCGGGCGACGACGAGCTTCTCTTCCGTGTTCATAGACGCTCCGGGCGACTGCTCGCCGTCGCGCAAGGTGGTGTCGAAGATGTGGATCTTGCGGGTCATGTCGTGGGCTCCTCTCCTGAGCCTCTGCGTTTTGCCTGGGGTCGAGCGCACATCGCACGGCCCGACCGCGCGGGAGGCGCCGTCGGGCCGCTCGGAAACTCTTGGCAATGATAGCAAAAGGGCGCCCTCCGAAACGAAAGGGCGCCCGTTTTCTCCACAGGGCGGCGGCACCTACCGTCAGACCCCCAGGCCGGCGGCCGGCGCGACCTTCACGGCGCATGCGGCGCCCGCCGTCAGGCCGGCGCGACCTTCACGGCGCACACCTTGAACTCGGGCGTCTTTGAGATGCGGTCGAGAGCGGGAATGGTGAGCTCGTTGGAGTTGCCGTCCTGGAAGTGAAAGGGCATCCACGTTACACCGGGGCTCGTCTTGGGAGAGACGCGCGCAGTCGAGAAGATGCGTCCGCGGCGCGACTCGACGCGGACGCGGTCGCCCTCGGCGATGCCGAGGCGTGCGGCGTCCTCGTCGTTGATCTCGATGAACGAGGCGCCCTCGATCTGGGCGAGGCCGGGCGTGCGACCCGTCAAAGCCTGGGCGTTGTACTGGGCGAGCACCCGCCCGGTCATGAGGACGAGCGGGTAGTCCGCATCGGGGCGCTCGACGGACGGGATGTAGCTGGGCGTCGCGAAGGCGCCGAGCCCGCGCGTGAACCGGCTCGTGTGCAGGATCGGCGTACCGGGATGGTCGGGCGCGGGGCAGGGCCACTGCAGCCCGCGGCCGGCGACCTCCCCGCCGTCGAGCCGCGCGTGGCTCACGCCTGCGTACGACGGCGTGAGCGAGGCGATCTCGTCCATGACCTCGGCGGCGGAAAGCGAGGGCTGCGGATAGCCCATCCGGCGCATGAGCTCGGAGAAGATCTCGATGTCAGGCAACGTGCCGGCGGGTGCCTCGACCGCCGTGCGGACGCGCTGGACGCGCCGCTCGGTGTTGGTGAAGGTGCCCTCCTTCTCCGCGAAGCCGCGCGCCGGGAACACGACGTCGGCGAGCTTGGCCGTCTCGGTGAGGAAGAGATCGACGACGGCGAAGCACTCGAGCGCGGAAAGCTCTTCGCGCACGCGCCCCACGTCCGGCTCGGTGCGCATGGGGTCCTCCCCCACGAGCAGAAGCCCGCGGATGCCGCCGGTCGGCATGCGCTCGTAGCATTCGGTCGCCTTAGTGCCCCGCTCGCGTGGCAGGCGCACGCCCCAGGCGCGCTCGAACTTTTCCGCCGCCTCAGAGTCCCACACCTTCTGGTAACCCGGCAGGTCGTCGGGGCCGGCTCCCATGTCGCAGGCGCCCTGCACGTTGTTCTGACCGCGCAGCGGGTTCATGCCCGCGCCCGGCTTGCCGAGGTTGCCCGTGAGCATGGCCAGGTTCGCGAGCGCCATGACGCCGTCGGTTCCGGTCGCATGCTCGGTGACGCCGAGGCAGTAGATGATCGCGGCGGTGTCGGCCTGCGCGTACGTATTCGCCGCCGCCACGAGGTCGCGCCGGTCGATCCCGCAGATCGCCTCGACGCGCTCGGGCGTGCAGTCGCGCACCGTTTCGACGAGGGCATCGAAGCCCTCGGTGCGCTCGCGCACGAACGCCTCGTCGTAGAGGCGGTTTTCGATAAGGTAGTTCGCCATCCCGTTCGCGAAGGCGACGTTGGTTCCCGGGCGCAGTTTCAGGTGGATGTCGGCCTTCGCCGCAAGCCCGATGTCGCGCGGATCGACGACGACAAGCCGCGCTCCTCGCTCGACGGCGGCGCGCAGCTGCATGCCGATGACGGGATGCGCCTCTTCGGGGTTCGCCCCGACGAGCATGATGACCTCGGCCTTCTCGGCGATGTCTGCAATGGAGTTCGTCATGGCCCCCGAGCCGAACGTGGTCGCCAGACCGGCGACGGTGGGGGCGTGTCAAACGCGGGCGCAGGAATCGACGTTGTTCGTCCCGAACGCCGTTCGCGCGAGCTTCTGCAGAAGGTAGACGTCCTCGTTCGTCGAGCGCGAGCACGCGAACGCGGCGAGGCTGTCCGGCCCCGACTCGCGCTTGATCGCCGAGAAGCGGCTCGCCGCGAAGTCGAGCGCCTCGTCCCACGAAGCCGGCTCGAGGCTGCCGGTCGCGGCGTTGCGCAGAAGCGGCGTGGTAAGCCGGTCGGGCGCGGAGAGGAAGTCGAAACTTCCCGAACGGCCCTTGACGCATAGAAGCCCCCTGTTCGAGGGGCCGTCGGCTCCGCGCGCATCGACGATGCGGCCGTCGGCGACGACGAGGTCGAGCTGGCAGCCGACGCCGCAGTGCGGGCAGGTGGTCCGCACGGCGTGCGCGTCGGACTCGCGGTAGCCGGCGCGGCGCTTCTCGATGAGCGCGCCGGTCGGGCACGCCTGGGCGCACTGGCCGCACGACTCGCATGCCGTCGCGCGCCAATCGGAACCGAACGGTGCGAGTATCGTCGTGCGCGTCCCGCGCCGACCCGTCTGGAGCACGTGGTTGCGAGCCGCATTGTTGCAGGCTCCCACGCAGCGCTGGCAGGCGATGCACAGGTTCGGATCGTAGGAGAGGAAGGGGTTCGAGTCGATGACCGGCTCGCGCGCGGGCGCAGGTGCGGCCGCAGGTGCCGGCGCGCCCGCCGACCCGGTCGCCGCAGCAGGGGCGGCGACCGCCGGCCCAGGCGCAGCCGCATCCGCGCCGGGCGCCGGGTCGGGCTCGGGCGCAGGCGCATCCGCGCCGGGCGCCGGGTCGGGCTCGGGCGCCACGCCATACTCGCGGCAGAGCGCCTGCAGCTCGCAAGCGCCGTCTGCCGCGCAGTCGGCGCACTCGGCGAGCGAGGCGATGCCGTGGTCGGCGAGCAGGAGCTCGAGCGCGATGCGGCGGTAGGAGGCAAGACGCGGGGAGTCGGTTTCGACACGCATGCCCTCGCGCACGACGGTCGCGCAGGCGGGAACGGGGTGCTCGCAGCCCTCGACGTCGACGATGCACACGCGGCACGACGCGACGGCGCTGCGTTCTTTCAGGTAGCACAGCGACGGCACGTGGAGGCCGGCTGCGCGGGCGGCCTCGAGGATAGTCGAACCTTCGGCCGCCTCGACGGGCGCTCCGTTGACCTGGATCCTAGGCATATTGGTGACGCCCCCCTTCGGTCAGACCCGCGCCGAAGCGGTCGCAGCGCAGGCAGCGGCCGCATTCCTGCGCGGCCTCCTCGTCGCTCATACCGCCCTCGACGGCGAAGAAGTCGAGCCGGCGCTCCCGTGCGGGGCGCTCGGCGATCTCGACGCGGCCCTTCGGCGCGCGATCGTTGGAGCCTGCGTCGGGTGCCGGCACGTCGAAGGGCAGCGTGTGGTGGTAGCCGAGAAACTCGTCGATGTTGCGCGCAGCGACTTTGCCCGCGCCGATCGCCTTGATGACGGTCGCCGGGCCGGTCTGGCAGTCGCCGCCGACGAATACGTTTTCAAGACCTGCGGCCTTCAGGTGCGCATCGGCGACAAAACGGCTCCATTCCGCCTTCATACCGGCTTCCTCGAACGGCGCCGACTCGATGGCCTGCCCGACCGCGACGAGCACGACGTCGCACGGGATGCGGCGGGCGGGCTTGCTCGCGGGCACCGGGGAGGGACGCCCTCCCTTCACCGGGCCGATCATCTGCGGCTGCGTGACGAGCGCCGCCGCCCGGCCGTCGGCGTCCTTCTCGATGGAGACGGGCGCCTCGAGCGTGACCAGCTCGACGCCCTCGGCGACCGCGCTCTCGATCTCAGCGGGAAGCGCCGTCATGTCGTCCTTTCGGCGGCGGTAGACGCACGACACCTCGGCGGCGCCGGCCCGCACGGCGGTGCGGGCGCAGTCCATCGCGACGTTGCCGCCGCCCACGACGAGCACGCGCTTGCCCGTGAAGTCGGGGTAGTCGCCGTCGCCGATCGCGCCGAGCAGCTCCACCGCCGACATGACGCCCTCGGCGTCCTCGCCGTCGAGGCGCAGCGACTTGCCGCCCTGCGCGCCGATGGCGACGTAGACGGCGTGATAGGAGTCGGCGATTTCGCGCATCTCGCGCGCTCCGACGCGCTCGCTCGTGCGGACGGTGATCGCGCCGGCCGACAGGATGCCGCGGATGTCCTCGTCAAGGCGCTCGCGTGGGAAGCGGTACGCGGGGATGCCGTAGCGCATCATGCCGCCGAGCTGCGTGCGCGCCTCGAACACCGTGACGCGGTGCCCCATGAGCGCACAGAAGTACGCGCAGGTAAGACCTGACGGACCCCCGCCGATGACGGCGACGGTGCGCGCGGTGTCGGCGCCGCGCTCGGGCACGGGGACGATGTCGGCGGGCGCGCGGTCGCAGGCGTACTTCTTGATGCCGCGGATGTTGATCGGCGCGTCGATGAGGGTGCGCCGGCAGCGCTCCTCGCAGGGATGCTCGCACACGAAAGCGCACGCCGTCGGGAACGGGTTGTCCTTGCGCACCGTCGCGACGGCTCCCGCGCAGTCGCCGGCTGCCGCGAGCGCGATGTAGGCAGGCACGTCGACGTGCGCCGGGCAGAGCGTCTCGCAGGGAACCGACTGGCCGACGTCGGCGCGACACGCGCGGTCAAACACGTGGGCGGCGTACTCGTCGGCGAACGCGTCGAAGCCGTCGAGGGCGGCCTGGGCGGCCTCGTATCCGATCGCACAGTCGGAGGTGTCGCGGATCATCTCGGCGAGCGCGCGGGCCTCGTCGAGTTCGGAGGCATCGGCGCGACAGGCCGCGACGCGCTCCATGAGGGCGGACAGCTTCGGCAGCCCGTCGCGGCACGGGACGCACTTCCCGCAGGTCTGAAGCGCGCCCGCCTGGACGAGCGCAAGCTCGAATACGACCGGGCACATCCCCGGCGGCGTCGCCTCGACGCGACGCGCGAACCGCTCGGCCTCGATGCCGATGCGGGCATCGTGCTTCGAGCTCGACGCGACTGAAAGCTTGGCCACGCTCGACCCCCCTCCGTCCCTGACGAGCCGCCGTCGTGCATGCCGCTCCATAGGTGAATTATTCATAATAGCGTATTTCGGCAGCTCGCACACTACGGCAAGGGATCCGCCAGCCGACGCGCATCGACGCGCATCCGAAGCGCGGCGTGTCGCTGCAGTGGCTCCGAGACGGCGAAGCGGGCGCGAACCGGGAAAAGCCGAACCCCATCGCCCCTTCGGGTCGCACGCACCCGAACGCAGGGTGGGTCTAACGGGATCTCCGAAAGCGCGAAGGGACGGTGTCCGGGGGAAGGAGGATCCGTCGTCTCGCGCGTCGCCGCCCGCCGCCACGATGCCGCACACCGGCTGCGGCCTCGAGGAGCCGCCCGCCGCCCGCCGTCGCGA
>CAZBEP010000090.1:0-7119 GCA_964490925.1 uncultured Eggerthellaceae bacterium
GTCGCCGCGCGGCATTATGGAGCAGACGACGCGGGCGCGCGGAGCGCGCGAGCCGCACGCGAGATGCGAGATAGGAGCGAACCGCATGCCCTTGGAGAACCTGCCCAAAACCTACGATGCCGCCGCCGTCGAGCAGCGCGTGCTCGACACGTGGATGGCGGGCGAATACTACCGGCGCACCCCCGGCGTGGGGGACTGCACGGTCACCATCCCGCCGCCGAACGTCACCGGCGTGCTGCACATAGGCCACGCCCTCGACGACACGATCCAGGACACGATCATCCGCATGAACCGCATGCGGGGCGTCTCGACCCGCTGGGTGCTCGGCACCGACCATGCGGGCATCGCCACCCAGACGCGCGTCGACAAGAAGCTCGCATCCGAGGGCGTCTCGCGCCGCGAGATCGGCCGGAGCAAGTTCCTCGAGGCTTGTTGGGACTGGACGCGCGAGTACGGCGGGCGCATCGTCGAGCAGATCAAGCGCATGGGCTGCTCGGTGGACTTCTCCGACCCGCACTTCACGATGGACTCCGACTACGCGCGCGCCGTCCGGAAGGTGTTTTGCGACTGGTACCGCGACGGGGTCGTCTATCGCGGCAAGCGCATCGTGAACTGGTGCCCCGCCTGCACGACGGCCATCGCCGACGACGAGGCGGAATACGTCGAGGAGGACGGGCGCCTGTGGTATCTGCGCTACCCGCTCAAAGAGCCCGTCGACGGCGTGGAGTACGTGGTCGTGGCCACGACGCGCCCCGAGACGATGCTCGGAGACACGGGCGTGGCGGTCTCGCCGAAAGACCATGCCAAGGAGAAGTTCGTCGGCGCGACGGTCGTGCTGCCGATCGTCGGGCGCGAGGTGCCCGTGTTTTCCGACTTCTACGTGGACGCCGCCTTCGGCACCGGCTTCGTGAAGGTCACGCCCGCCCACGACCCGAACGACTTCGGCATGGGGGAGCGCCACGATCTGCCCAAGGTCAACATCTTCGACGAGACGGCGCACGTGGTCGAGGGCTACGGCGAGTTTTCCGGGATGGGCCGCGAGGAATGCCGCGAGGCCGTGGTGGCGTGGTTTGAGGAGCACGGACTGCTCGACCACGTGGAGGACCACCACCACTCCGTCATGCACTGCTACCGCTGCGACACGGCGCTCGAGCCGTGGCTGTCCGAGCAGTGGTTCGTCGCGGTGGACAGGCTCAAAGGGCCTGCGACCGAAGCCGTCACGAGCGGGGCGGTGACGTTCCACCCCGCACGTTGGACGCAGACCTACCTCACCTGGATGGAGAACCTGAAAGACTGGTGCATCTCGCGCCAGTTGTGGTGGGGTCACCGCATCCCGGTGTTCTCCTGCGACGAGTGCGGCTGGACCGACGCGCTCATGGAGGACGTCGAGGCGTGTCCGCGCTGCGGGGCTGCGGTCGCCCAGGACGAGGACGTGCTCGACACGTGGTTCTCGAGCCAGTTGTGGACGTTCGCCACGCAGGGCTGGCCCGACCGCCCCGAGCTCATGGAAGGGCATCATCCCACCACCGCGCTCGTCACGGCGCGCGACATCATCGCGCTGTGGGTGGCGCGCATGATCATGGCGTCGACCTACTTCTGCAAGGAGATCCCGTTCAAAGACGTCGTCATCTATGCGACGATCCTCGCGAAAGACGGCACGCGCATGTCTAAGTCGAAGGGCAACGGCGTCGACCCGATGGACCTCATCGAGCGGTACGGCGCCGACGCCATGCGCTTCAACCTGCTCACGCTCGTGACGAACAACCAGGACGTGCGCTTCGACGCCGACATCGACGAGAATACCCACGAGCTGATCGGCAGCCCCCGCACCGAGCAGGCGCGCGCCTTCGTGACGAAGATCTGGAACGCGAGCCGCTTCGTGCTCGGCAACCTCGACGGCTTCACGCCGGGGGCGCCGGTCGCGCGCACGCAGGCCGACGCGTGGATCCTCAGCCGGCTCGCGCGGCTGTCCGAGCAGGTGACGCGCGGCATCGAGACGTACCAGTTCGGCGAGGTCGCCCGCGGGCTCAACAATTTTTTCTGGAGCGAGTTCTGCGACTGGTACATCGAGCTTTCCAAGGCCGACCTGCGCGGAGACGATGCCGAGGCGCGGCTGCAGACCCAGCGCAACCTCGTGTTCGTGCTCGACCAGGCGCTGCGCCTGCTGCACCCCGCGATGCCGTTCGTGACCGAGGCCATCTGGGGGCATCTGCCCCGTGCGGGCGAGCAGGCGCCGGCCCTCATGGTGGCCGCCTGGCCCGAGCCGGAATCGCTTGCGCAGTGGATCGATGCGGACGCCGAGCGCGCCGTGGGGCTGCTGTGCGGCATCGTCGGCGCCGTCCGCTCGGCGCGGGCGCGCTACAACATCGCGCCGCGCCGGGAGCTCGACGTCGTGGTGAGCGCCGAGGCGGAAGCCGCCGACGTGCTCGAGTCGCTGCGCGCGCAGATCGCGTCGATCGGCCGCGTCGGGTCGCTTTCGATCGGGACGGGGCTTCCGAAGCCGGCGGAGAGCGCGGCGGCCGTCGTCGAGGGCGCGGAGGTCTACGTGCGGCTGTCGGGGCTCGTGGACTTCGGCGCCGAGCGCGCGCGCCTCGCCAAGGAACAGAAGAAGGTGGCCGCCGACAAGGAGAAGTTTGCGAGAAAGCTTGCGAATCCGGGCTTCTTGGCGAAGGCGGCGTCGGAGATCGTCGAGAAAGACCGCGCGAAGCTCGCCGAGCTGACCGACACGCTTGCGCGCCTCGAGGCGCAGCTCGCCGAGCTCGGGTAGCGGATCCGAAAGCCCGCCGCGCCACCGCTCGGCGGGCGCCCGACTGAAAGGATCATCCTATGTCCCCTGCGATCCCCCTCGACAACGTCCGCGTGCTCGCTCACAGCGCGATCCGCATCGAAGCGGCCGACGGCGCCGTCGCCTACTTCGACCCCTTCGAGCTTTCCGAGGCGCCGCATGACGCCGACGTCGTATTCGTCACGCATACGCACTACGACCACCTTTCGCCCGAGGACGCGGCCAAGGTCATGAACGATGCGACCGTCGTCGTGTGCCCGGCGTCCGCGCTCGGCGAAGTCGCGGTGCTCGGTGCGGCGGAAGCGGTCGGCGTGGCTCCTGGCGAGAGGGTCGAGGTCGCAGGTATTGCCGTCGAGGCCGTGCCCGCGTACAACGTCGAGCCCGAGCGCCTGCAGTTCCACCCGCGCGAGAGCGCATGGGTCGGCTACGTGGCGACGATCGACGGGGTGCGCTACTACGTGGCGGGCGACACCGACCAAAACCCTGACAACTCTTGCGTGTCGTGCGACGTCGCGCTCGTGCCCGTCGGCGGCACCTATACGATGGATCCCGCGCAGGCCGCCGCCTTCGTCGAGACGATCCGCCCGCGCGTCGCCGTTCCGACGCACTACGGCTCGGCCGTCGGGAAGGCGGGGGACGGACTCGCCTTCGCCGCTGCCGTCGATCCGTCGATCCCCGTCGTCCTTAAGATGGAATAGCGCCGCGCCCGAGCCGCGCGGGGCGTTCCGCATACGAGGCTTTGCGCTCGGAGCACGAGCGCGGTAGGCGAGACGGAAAAGGCGAAGGGTCAGTAACGGTCTTTCGCTGAGTAGATGATCACCGTGTCGCCTTCGATTGAATAGACGAGGCGGTTGGCGGCGTCAATGCGCCGCGACCACATCCCCGACAGCTCGTAGCGGAGCGCCTCGGGCTTGCCGAGGCCGGAAAACGGGTCGCGCTCGATGTCGCGAATAAGCTGGTTGATCCGCTTGAGCGCTCTCTTGTCGTGAGCCTGCCACCACAGGTAGTCGTTCCACGCATCGTCAGTCCATGCTTTAATCATGCTCGTCCTCGGAAAGCTCGTGGATGGCAATCTCTCTCGAGCGGACCTGATCGACGCCGCGCATGATCTTGTCGAGCAGGTAGGGGTTCTCGTAGATGCGTATCGTCTCCATGAGGTTGTCGTAGTCGCGCGCGTTGATGACGACGACGTTGGTGGCTGGGTCTTTCGACGTCACGAGGACGGGTTCGGCGTTGTCGCGCGTTCTGTCGAGGTACGTGCGCAGATGGGAACGAAATGTGCTATAGGAGATCGCTTCCATAGGGAGCTCCTTTCATATGAAATGGTACAACTTATTGTACTTACTTATCGTGATGACAGCAACAGGGTGCGTGCCGCCACGCGTTGCCGAGCGCGCGCAGGCGCAAGGCGGCCGCGCGGGCGGGGCGGCAGTGCGCACCGTGGCCGGGGAAGTCGGTTGCCGAGGAGCCCGAAATCGGGGCGCACGTCGCGTCATGACGCCATCGCGCTGTTGGCGTTGGCGATGGCGGAGGCCATGCCGTCTGCGAGCTGCGCGTCGAAGTCGGAGCAGGCTTCTCTGACGTTCGCCGTTATCGCGCGGGAAAGCTCTGTCGAGCGGGCGGCAATGCGGTTTCCGTCAAGGCCGCACGCATGCGCCTCGGTGCGCCAATCGTCCGGCGTGATTTCCCGGGCGAAGCATTTGCCGTTCACATGCATGGCAAGGCCGGGGAGGGCTTCCCCATGCGAGGGTGCAGACGCAGTCGTAAAGCGGACTGAGCGACACCGTGCCGCCATCGAGGACGATGGAGTAGTTCTTGCCGTGCGCTCGCAGTTCCCGGCGAGCACATTGAACATGAGCTGGTCGAACCACTGGTAGGCGAGATCGCCGGACGGGTCGGTCTTTAGGGGCAGCGCGGCGACGTCGGCGCACTCGACATCGTATTTCTCGTTGCGGTCTGCGGCGAGCGCTTGCGATATCCTCGATGCGAAGGCGCTGCGCGAACCCGTCGTCTCTCATGCGACGATCGAACCGCTCGACGATGTAGGCGGTCATATCGCCGGCGGAGAGCATGCCGTGACGCGGGGTCGAAAGGCCGCACAAGGCAGCGAGGTTCATCGTGGCGCATTCGATCTTCGCCGAATGCGGAAACCTCCGCGAGTCGGGCTTGACGATGCGCGTGGAGGCCGTCCGAGAGGGGCATGCTCAGGCTCATGGGGGAGGCGGCGCCTTCGGCATAGGAAAACGACACCGTGCCTTGCCCCGTCAAGCTCGAAAACGCCAACAAAGCGACCCTGCTTTCAGGCGTGAAGGCGCTCCGCCACGCGCTACCTGTTCAATCGGAACGATGGCGGACTGGGGAGGGTGACGGGGTCGATGCCGACCGCATTTAAACCGCCCGCACGTCGCCCGCCTTCATCGCCTGCGCCGCCATCTGCGCTTCGCGCAGGGCACAAAAAGCCCCGCCGAGCCGCGCAGTCGCGGCGGGGCGGGGCGTGCGTACGGGACTTGGCGCCAGGCGGGCCGCTACAGCAGCTCGGAGAGCGGCGTCCAGGGCATGTCGAAGCTCACTGCCACGTTCTCGCAGGTGATCTTGCCGGCGTACGTGTTGACGGCCGAGACGATCGACGGACGCGCCGCGCATGCCTCCTCCAGGCCGGCGGCGGCGATCGAAAGCCCGTAGGAAAGCGTCGCGTTCGTGAGGGCGATCGTCGAGGTGCGCGGCACGGCGCCCGGCATGTTGCCGACGCAGTAGTGCACGACGCCGTCGACGACGTAGGTCGGGTCGTCGTGGTAGGTCACCTTCGTCGTATCGCAGCAGCCTCCCTGGTCGACGGCGACGTCGGCGATGACGCTGCCCGGGCGCATCGCCGACAGATAGTCGCGCTTGACGAGCTTCGGCGCGGCCTTGCCGGGGATGAGCACGCCTCCGACGACGAGGTCGGCTGCGGCGACGGCCTTCTCGATGGTCGCCGACGTGCTGTAGAGCGTGTGGATGCGCGCTCCGAAGATGTCGTCAAGGTAGGCGAGGCGCTCGAGGCTCACGTCGAGCACGGTCACGTCGGCGCCCATGCCGACGGCGATCTTGCAGGCGTTCGTGCCGACGACGCCGCCGCCGATGATCGCGACGTTCGCCTTCGGCGTTCCCGGCACGCCCGAGAGGAGCACGCCGCTGCCGCCCGCGTGCTTCTCGAGGCACTTCGCCCCTTCCTGAACGCTCAGGCGGCCGGCGATCTGGCTCATCGGCGCGAGGAGGGGGAGCGTTCCGTGCTCGTCGAGCGTCTCGTAGGCCACGCCCTTGACGCCTGCGGCGAGCAGCGCGTCGGTGAGCGCGCGGTCGGCGGCGAGGTGGAGGTAGGTATAGATGATAAGCCCTTCGCGGAAGAAGCCGTATTCGGGCTCGAGCGGCTCCTTCACCTTCACGATCATGTCGGACGACGCCCAGACCTCCTCGGCGGTGTCGACGATGCGCGCTCCGGCGGCGGCGTACTCCTCGTCGGAGAAGCCCGACCCAGCGCCTGCCCCCGCCTCGACGAGCACCTCGTGGCCGCCTGCGGCGTAGGCACGCGCGTTGTCGGGGGTGAGCCCCACGCGGTATTCCTGATGCTTGATCTCTTTGACGCATCCGACCTTCATGCAGTGCCTCCTTATGAAAGACGTTTTCTCCCTGCGGGCAAAGTATACCTCATGAGCGCCGGTTGCGGCGCACCGTTGCCGCGCCCTCTCCCGAAAACTCTGCGCCGCCTTCGGGCGACTTCGGAACTTCGGGAAACGATGGTAACCTGCGGATTCCCAGAGGGCTTCGCCATTGGGTTTTCCGGGTCGCTGGCCCTCGGCCTCGGCGCGCGCGAAGGCCGGCCGACCGCGCGCGCCACGCCGACGGAGCCGCGCCCTCGGCCTCGGCGGGCCCGGCGCGCGCGAAGGCTCTTTCCGCGCTCAACAATCGAGGTGGTGCGTGCCTGCACGACCCTTTTCGAAGGACGCTGTGCGGCCGGTCACGGGTTTCCCCAGGTCGTGGATCGACGATATGCGCTCCGTATGCAAAATCGTGCGCACCACCTCGATTTTTGAGTGGAAGCGCCGCGCCCGCCGTCTCGCGCTGCGATCCCGGCCTCTCCGGAGACGCCGTCGAGGGGGAGGGCGCGGCCTCGCCCGGGTCGGCTCGTTCCATCAGCAATCGGAACCTGCACGGCGTCTCGGCACCGGGCGTCTGCCCGCCGCCGGCCGGGTCTGCCCCGGGGAAGCCCCCGTCGCGCGGGGGTTCGCGCAGAACCCGCGCAGCCGTCCCCGCGCCCCTCGTCCGACGGGTGGAGCCGGAGCCGCGGCGGGCACGTC
>CAZBEP010000091.1:0-7111 GCA_964490925.1 uncultured Eggerthellaceae bacterium
GCGTGACCCCGTCGGAGATAGCTGCCGTGAGGTGCGTGCTCGAGAGCTGTGCGGCGGAGCCGGATGGAGCTTGGTCAGAGACGTAAAACCAAGCAAAGCGATTTCCAATCTTGACAGCTTGCATTTCCTTTAATGGGTCTCGGCAAGAGTCTGGAGAAACCGAATCAACGCGGTTTCTTTTGTGCGACCGACAGTAGATTCGTCTTAAAGACATACGGACCGAGAGGGCCATATGATCTTGCCATAGCTTTTTGCCTGCAGTTTTTTACGCGCAGATACGGCACCGCATCAACCTTGAATATACCTGGATATGGAATCATAGCGCTAACTTTGACGATGACGTCAGGGAGCCGCAACGTCGCAGAACGCCTGACGAATCGCAAGGTCGTTACGATACAATGAACGCAGCGGTGCGGCTCTTCACAAGACATCCGGGCACGTGGGTGGTCTTTGAGAAAAGCGGTGTATTTCGCAGGGCAAAGCCTCGGAGGGCCATCCTTGCCTTTTTGCCGTCCCGCCAGCAATAGCCTCCTCGATTTCGGCACCTATCGACCATGGAGCTTCTTTATGAATGAGTTTACGAAGATATCGATTCACAACCACTTCAGCCCGGGAATAGCGGATTGCACGAAAGACAAGAAGCGCGACTTCAAAAGCTCGTTCGACTTCCAAGGTGCCTATAGTATGATCGACGAAGCGGCGCGATGCGGGTTTCAGCTTCTCGGACAAACGAATTCCAATGATTTCAACGCTGCTGCGTTCGTGCTGATGAGCAAGTACTGCTCGCTTAAGGGCATCACGCTTGTGCCTGGCGTCGAAGTCAACCTGCAGAACTGGAATCGCACGGACAGGGTCATCCATGTGGTCCTTCTGTTTGACCCTGCATCTAATCCCTTCGTCCTCCAGGAAACATTGAGGTCCTTATATAAAGAGAACGCGCTGATAGAGGACCAGAGGAAGCCAGAGTGGACAGACTGCTTCTTTCTGACGCTCGAGCAATTGAGCGGACTTGCCACCCTGTCCCGCTCAATCATCTGTATTCACGGGAAAAAGCAGGGAAACAGATCGCTGTGCGAGAACCCAGAGCTGGCCGACAGCCTCGCCGCTGTCTCTCGCTTCCTTCCAGTCGCCACCGAGGACAACAAGGCATTTCACAAGGCCACTCTCGTAGAGCTCCTCAAAGACTTCCTTTCGGAAGAGCATAACGAATGGCTATCCTCTGCCGCAAACATCACCTCGGCGGACAGGAAGTCATTTTACGAAGTCGAATCACCCACATACATTTGGGCGGGGAACACGTTCGACGATCTCTTCTACTCCGCTCTGATCGGAAGCAAACGCATGCTACGTGAAGAAGACGTGATGAACCGTATCGCTTACATAGCGAGAATAGAGATTGACGGCAACTCCTCAATGGGGGAGTCCGACATCATCTGCTCCCACGGCATCAATGCGATCATAGGTCCTTCGGGATCGGGAAAGACCCTCCTTCTCGATTTGCTGAAAAGAAAACTGACCGGGGAGCCTCTTCTGGATTCCACGTCGCACTTATCGGAGTACTCCTCTCTCTGCGACCTCGACAAAGTTCATCTGTACGATGCGGATGGGGAGGAAATCACCGACCAATCAGGATACAAGGTCGTTGAACTTGAGAACCTGTACCAGAAGATCATCAAAGCATACTCTTCCGACAATTCCACTATCTTAGAAGACCTCGGACTCAAAGTCGACAGCGGCAGATTCGTCACAGAACTGAACAAGTTCGAGGCGGAGTTAAACGCGTTCCTTGCAAACGACAGAATGATCCAAGAGCTTTCGACAGCTATCGAATCCAAACTTGCGCTCGTCAAGGATGCGGATAGATTCGTGGAAGCAAACTCAACCGAGAGAGAGGAGATTATCTCCTACACCAAAGACGCCAGAATAGACGGGCGTTTGGCCAAATCTGAGCAAGAGTACCGAAGCTTGACACAAGACTCCGCAACCGCCGCAGAGGCATTCGAGACGATTCGGGGCATTGCTGAAAAGCACCACTTTCCACAGGAGCTTATCGACGCCGTGGAGGAGCTCAAAAAAGGATTCGACGAAGAGTTAAGGATATCGAAGCGGAAGATATCCGCAAAAACCAAGGAACTCAAATTGAGCTCAGGGATCAAAAGATTTGTCTTCGATGCGGTTCAGAAGTACAACAATGTCATGAGCGCCCAATCTGCACAGGTCGTCGAAAAAAAGCAGTCAATCGTCGACAACCTTCAGACCATGGCTCGGGATTGCCTAGATCTTCAGAAATGCCGTTTGATCAGGAAGCCCCCTTCGTTGGACAAGTTCATTGTGAAAAAATCCTTGGAACTCAGCTCGAGCTCGGATTCTGCCCGGCTCAACATAACCAGCATCAACCTAAGACTTGAAGACGCAGACGCCGTAAAAGACGCCTTCCCTGGTGCGGTTGGAAACAGGCCCAAGATAAACAAGTCAAAGTTCAATCCCCCATATGACCTTGCGAACAAAGAGGACGTTGCTTCGTTAGTAGAGGTTTTCCATTCGGAGAACTTCGGGGGGATCCTTTCCTTGAACCTTCCTGCGGAGAACTTGCTCGATTACGAGATACAGATCAAAACAGAAAGTGGGCGCTTTGCCCCTATCGAAGAGCTGTCGGCGGGGATGCTCAGCAAGGCATACGTGTCGAATTTCCTCGACCGCGCGATAGACGATTCGGGAAGCAGCACCGTCATTCTCTTCGATCAGCCTGAATCAAATATGGAGAAGGCCTTCCTCAGAACCGTCCTAGCTGACAAGTTTAACGATCTGAGGCGGACTCACCAGCTGTTTATCGCGACCCATGAACCACTACTGGTCGTGAATGCCGACTCGAACGAAATAATCCTTGCCAGCAACGACAAGAAGGTCGGACAGAAAAACCATGTATCCTATTCGAACCGATCGTTCGTCGGAGCACGAGGAAGGAGCGAGCTTGTCGAAGAGATCGCTGACTTGATTGATGGAGGTTCGAAAGCCGTTAAACAACGTAGCGACATATACGAAGGGATGAAGGCATGAACGAGAATGCAGCTAGCATCAAGGAATCGTTGAGTTCCGCCGAAAAGATAACGGTAGTAGTTAACGAAGAAACGTTTTCCATCAATGACACAGCAGCAGAGGTGAAAGACCTTACGTCTGCCCTTCTGGAGAGGATCGTCTCAATGTCCCTCGAGGGCAAAGCCTTCTTTACGATCGAGGGTGATTCCCCTATCGTTAATTTCTTCAAGACATTAAGGGACGGCACACAGGACGGCAGCGAACTCAAGGAGCTTTACGAGAGCACGTTGGGAGGCTCCGAAGAGGACAGCGAAAGCGGGGTTCCGTCCGAGGCATCCTCATCGGAGGCCTAAGCGCCGCTTTTCCGGCTTCTCTAGAATCGCTGCGCTTCATCCTCGCGGATCAGCGGCGGTCCTGACCCAGATAATCTGACGAATGCGAAACAGTATCTCACCTGCGATTATCTGTTCCTTTAGGGATAAATAGCCGGATAAATCCGGATAAATCCGGATAAATCGGACGGCAGTTATCCGAGGCTCCACCCCCGCTTGTCGCCCTTGGGCTCGTAGCGAATCTCCTGTTCGCGACTCAGTTGGGCGAGGAGGTTCTTGACCTTGTTCCGCTTCTGCTCCTCGCTAAGCTCGGTCGAGAGCACCGGGAAGACGATAGCGTCGATCTGCGCTCGGCTCGCCAGACCTTGCTTTCTCAGGTAGTCGGTGATGAGAGCGCGGCAGTATTCGTCAGACTGCCCTCGCGCTTGGAGATAATCCGCCTGGGTTCCCGTCGCCTTCGCCACGGATGCCGCCACGCGCAGATGGGGTCTCCTGCCCTCGATTAGCTTCTTGTTGCGAAGACGCCGAAGTGCCACATCCGAAATCGGGCGGCCCTTTTGCACGCGGTCGAGCGCCAGAATATCTTCGAATGGCAAGGAGCCGCTTTGCATGAGGAGCTTGGTGTATCCCTCGTCGACGACACGTCCGAAAATAGTAAGCTTCACTTCCTCCGGATTGGTGAGGTCGTAGTCGGGAAGCGGGAGGTAGCGGTTCGCCTGAGAGCGGTTCATCCGCTCGATTCCGTACCCAAGATGGTCGATCATGTTCAGCTGGGTCATGGCCTGCACCAGCGTGGGATTCCTGTAATGGCGCGGCATATGGCCCACAAGGGCGTAGTCGTCGGGATCTCCTTCGAAAAACGTTCCGACGCTGGTGAACTCGAGCTTGTCGGGATATTCGATGACGCTAATTCTCGAATACTTGGAGTAGTCCTGGTGGGCGATACAGTTATGGATGGCCTCCAAGACGCTTCCTTGGTCGTACTTCTCCACCTCGCGCTGGATAAGCTCGTCGGGGGGAAGAAGGCGTATCTTGATGTTTCGAATGCGCGAGTACAGCTGAGTGGTGGCGAGGATGAAGGGAATCGTGAAATGCTCGTACGCCGTTTCCTGCCCGACCAGCTTCCAGGTCAGCTCTGCCATAAGAGGGTTGAGCAGATATGCGGACTCCGGCTTTCCCAGGAGCAGTATGCACGCGCGTGTTATCCCTCTTTTCGTCATAAGGCCGACATGATTGAGGAACTGCTCGTCGCTCCAGCCTTCGATCGTCTCGGTCGGGATGCGCGAGGAGTTTTTCTCAGCGAACGCCCTACGGGCGACCGCCATCGCCTCTTGAGAGAGGTCAGAGATCTCTGCGTCCTCGACGATTTGCGCCGTCCAGTCAAGCAGATGCCCCTGGCTGCGAATCGCGTCGAGCTTGCCGATGGAGAGGTTGGTGAGGTTCTCGCCGGCGCGAGCGTACCAGTGTCCCTTCCAGGCGATCGGCATGCCTTTCGGGGCGGCGGGGATCTCGAGCATCACGACGCGCCCGTCCGCGTGGTCCACGACTCGGATGCTTCGAAACGTCATGCTGGGGTCGGTGCCGTCGTTGATCTGCCTTTTGAGACCGTCGAGGCGATCCGGGTCCGTCCGGTAGCCCGTACCGACAACTTCCCTCGTCTTGTTCCTCACCCCGAACACGAGCCACGCCGACGGCACGTCAGAGAGGTTCGCTTCGTTGCTCAATGCCGAGACGTAGCGACCTATCTTGTCGGTATCGAAATCGTTGCTTGCCTCCTTGAACTCGATGGTCTCGTCTTCCCAGTTCCGAATGAGGGACTCCAGCAGCGCAAGGTTGCTTTCGTTGAACGTCGGTTTCGCCATGCTTCTCTCCAAGGGCTCGGTGGCCAGGCACCCCGAACACGGCGGTCTTCATCGGAAGCGCCTTTGGCAAGGTGCCTAGCAGGCTGGTTTCGAATGCGTTTATCGATTGTATTTTACCAACATCGGTCGGCTTTCCCTCCGCTGCCCGCAAAAGAGGACGGACGGGGTTCGAGGAGTCCGGCGGCTCCGCCCCGAGAAGGATGGTCGTCGTTCCGTCGCCCTCCTCTTTCAGCCAAACGAGAAAGTCCATGCCAGTCCTGGCTCGATGGGCAAGCCGGGGCCAGAGCCGCACCATCCCCGGCTCGAGACGCTGAAAGTCCGCCGACACGTTGAGTCCCTGCGGAGCTGATACGGTTTACATTCGCGTAAACGAACTCAGCATGTCGAGACGAAACGGCGGCAGCAGCGCAGCGCTCGCCGAGCCTCTCCTCTCGTCGGGACATCGCGCCTTCGCCTCCCGACTCCTCCTCCCGCCCCACCCTGCACGGTCCTGTCGGACGCCATGCAAGCGCAAGGCCCCTCGCCGGCGCAAGGGTCGCGGAAAATCTTCCGCCTGCGTCGGAAGCTCGAGCCTCCGGTTCCTCTTTTCCCCTTGCGCCCGAAAGCGCCTTGCGGGCTGAGACCACCAATGGGGCTCGGCACAGGGCAGAGCCAGGGAAGCGAAGGAGGTCCCGGATGGGAAACGGGGCGATCATCACCACGCGGGGAAAGAAGATCGGACTCTACCTGCACTGGAACGGCGGTCACAATACCGTCGAGCCGCTGCTTCGGTGACGTCTCGACCGCCAGTAGAGACGCGGTTTACCTCTTTCCGGGCTGCCTTCTCTTCTTCGTTGCATGCCTTCCGCTGTTCCGAAGCGCGTGTCGAAGTTGGAGGAGAGGAAGCGAGTATGCCCGACGCCTGACCGTAGTGCAATAAGAACATTTGTTTCCTATCGAGAGGATCGTGCCATGACTATACCGAAAAGAAAGTCCCTAGCCGGCACCAACGGCATTCCGCTTGAAAAGGACCGGACATGCGCCGACGCCGTCACACTGGGGCTCTTCTCGAATTCTGCGATCGAAAGAGGCTCAGTGGGCAAAGTGACGTTTCCCGACGGGAGAACGTGGAACGTGAAAAGCATCCTGCATAAACGCGAGTTCGGCAGGGAGCTGTTCGGGGACCTCGTGGTCCACTACTCGCCCAAGGTCGGAGGATCGGAGAGGAACCTTTGGTGGGAAGGCGGCAGATGATTCTCACGCAAGGGGGCGTGAGGCGAGGGGGGCGAACTTTTTCAGCCCCAGCCCCCTCGCCCCGCACAGCCTCACGAACTCGTCGGCCCTCATGGCGCGCTCTCCGTTGAGAACGCGCCAGGGCCTCTTGCGGTCGATCCCTGCACGCCGGGCGAGTTCGGCCACGCTGATGCCGCATTCGAAGCGGGCCTGCTCCATCCTGGCGGCTATGAGGTCGATGTGGCCCACGAAGGCAGTTTTCCTATGAGCTAGTCAGAAATGAGTCCATCCGCTCGGAGTTGCGAGAGCAGTTCTTCCCCGTCCAACCTCTCGCGCAAAGCGCACCTATGGCCGCTGGTACCACCGGGGAAGCCACCTGCGCCGCGAATACCCCGATATACCCCAGTCCTAGAGCGGCAAGCAGCGCAGCGATACCGACGCGTCCTACACGCTCGACCCGTACGTCGGGTTCATCCCGGCCACCACGAGGGGCTCGCGAACCGCTACGTCGGCAGGCTCGTCCCAGGACTCGTGGACGGCGGAGGAAAGCATGGACTTAAGGAGGATTTCCGATGACAAAGCTGCGCGATGCGCTATACTGCCACTCGCTTAATTGCGGGCGTGGTTCAATGGTAGAACTTGAGCTTCCCAAGCTTACAACGCGGGTTC
>CAZBEP010000092.1:0-7009 GCA_964490925.1 uncultured Eggerthellaceae bacterium
CGAAGCGGACGGCGCGGATGCCGACGATTACTGCCGCTGGTGCTACGACAACGGCACCTACACCTACGAGACCACGATGGACGACATGATCGAGGACTGCGCTCCGCGCATGGCAGAGGCGATGGGCTGGACGGTCGACGAGGCAGCGTCGCTTCTCGGGGCAGTGCTTCCGACGCTCGAACGCTGGAAGGCATAGCTATGGACTTGTATCCACCAAGCTTCCAAAAAGCATACAGCAGGAATTCTCCCTTCTTCCTCGAGCCTGTCGAGTAAAGAGGATCCGATGCCACGCCCTTGAAACTCTGCGGAGACGAACATCCGCGAGATGTGCTTTCCGTCAAAGGTCCCAGTACCCACAATCTCGCCTGCCGCTTCGGCCACTACCACCTTGCCTTTAGCCACATCTGCCGAGATCGCATCGAAATCGTGCAGTTGAAGGAATGCGTCGACGACGGCGTCAGGATAGTAGCGGGGGTAAACGGAGCAGACAGTCTCCCGCACCAGGCAAGCAATCGCTGCGGCATCCGCAAGAACCGCATTGCGAAGAATCACCGGCAGCTTCTCGTCTTTAGCCGATTGCGTTACCGTCCCCGACGGACGCAGACGGCGCACAGACTCGACTTGGGAGTTCGCACGTATCCAGTCGGCCGCTAGACGCTCGGAGATGAAATTGCGCAGCAGAACCTCAACGTAGGAGATATCCTCAAGGAATGCCTTCTGCAGTCGCGCGTCCCACACATACAGAGATGCAGGGTCTGGCGCGTCAGCATAGCGCCCCATACGGGCAGCGGAAAACCACTTTCCGAGTTTCGCCAGGTCAGGTGTCTTGAATTCCTCTTTCATAGTGAGGTATTATACAGGCGAAAGCCCCGGAAGGTCACTCGCGTGAAACATCGTGATACCCCGGGGTTCTTGCTTGTGCCCACAAGTTTAGCGCGCACAGATACTACGAGAAGTTCTTCGGTTTGTGGCCGCAGTTCAACCTCCAGTCACGAATATCCGGGAGCAATAGACAATGATTCGGTGCGGTTTAAGCAGTTGATTCGCAAGTATCGGCGGCTTTCCAAACCACCTACGACGACTCACGGCAGCGTACAGAACTGATTTCTCCTACATAACAGGATGACGGATAACGGTCTTTAAATTCTCAGGCTTTGTGCGGCGCGGATCTCCCAAATAGATCTCATGGTGAAAACGAGCACTTGGCACAGCCCCACTGCAATCGAGCAAGCCGAGAGCTTCTTTGGAGCCCATGCCGCGCGAATCCCCGATATCGAGGCTAAGGGCTTGATCGCTCATGAATCCTGAGAGCTTTTCTATTGTCGCAGGCTCCTCATCGTAAGAGCCCCTGTGCATAATCTGGGCACAGCTCCCCTCAGCAAAGCGAATGAGGCTCAAATCGCCTCGTTCGATCATCGGCGCAGACTCGGGCTTCTTCTCGGCAATAAGCGAACAAACGCGATCGAACGCTTCCTTGGTCACAAAATCAGGCTGGCGAATAAGCGATATCCATGAGAGTTTTCTTTTATCTACGATGCCCGTTCCGTCGAATGCGCCCTCGTTGCTCCACCAAAAACCCTCTAATGGCGGAACCACAAAATCGAAGTATCCGTCAGGCTGCCAGTCGCCCATCTTAGACATCTTTACCGTATAGGAAAAGGCATAGAGAAGCCCGAGCGCCCGCTTGTAGGCACCATCCTCCTCGTTCGGATCTCCTGAGCCTGCTACAGCGGCAAAGGTCATCGCGGGAACATCGATCAGCATGGGTAGGTCTGGAAAAGTACGTCAACGACACGCCGTATGCGCAAGGTATCGAGTTCGATGAGGTGGTAGATGCCGTACTCGTCGAGCTTCACATGCACGATGTTCTTTTCGGACGCGTCGCGGCGCGCAACGCCGTCGGCGAAAAGTCTGAGCAGGCTCGACTTTCCACATCGGCGAACGCCGACGGGCACCTTGATGAGCGACGATCCCCGATGACGTTCGAGAAGGCGCTCGTAATGCGGCCGGCAGATAAGCATGGCGGATTCCTTTCGAAATTTCCATTCGATTGGAAATTCGAGCATTTTAGAGCAAAAATTTCCGATCTATTGGAAATTTTGAGATCTGCGGCAGAGAGGCGAGACGATTGAGAGCCATGGTGGGGCTGTCCCATGAAAACCGCATCGAGGCGGGCTTCGGAACCGGATCTGGTCAGTCTAGCGCGCCGACCCTCGAGACTTTCACGCTCGGCAGTGAAGCGACCTTTGATGCAGGCATCGGCACGGCGATGCGCTCAAGCACGCGGGCGAGGTCTCTTTTGAGGGACGCTTCGTCGACGACGGGCAACCCGAGCAACTGCACCGTTCTCTCGGAGAGATAGCTGTTAAGGGCAGACAGCCTGCTCTCGGTGACGGAGTAGACCGGGTGGTTCTCAAGCTCGAAGCCCACGAGGCGGCGAAGCTTTTCGTGCTGAACCTCGCCCATCACCATGCGCGCCAAAGCGGTAAAGGTCTGGTCGGCCATCGCCGGAAGAGCATCGTCTGCACGGTCAGACCAGAAGGGGAAATCGCTCTCCATGTCGCGAGAGAATAACGAATGGTTATGGTCGAACAGCGGAGCGAATCGCACGATCCTGCCCGTTGCGTTGTCACGCAGAAAGCCGTAGTTGCCAGCATGGCGGTCGGTGTTCCGAACAAGCGCATCGAACACGATCATGGTGCGGCATTCCTCGAAAGCGGCTTCTGAGATCGCGCTCGCAACGGCAAGGTTCTCCGGAAACCGGGATTGACCGGTCACCGTGAAGAACGGACATAGCGCCGTGTCGACGTCGTTGAGCAGCGGACAGGTCGATGCGAGCTTCCCTTTCCATCTTTCGAGGCCGTACTCAACGTGGTCGACCCCCATAGCTCCGGCTATCTGCGACGCAAAGAACTCCGAATAAGGCTCCATTCCTGCATTGGCAAAGCCTTCCGAGCCAGCTTTGTACAGCACGAGTTCTCCGTCGATGCGGCGCCATGCCTTTGCAAACGTCCCGCCCGTCGTCCATTCCGCCGAGAGTCCGATCCTCCTGTGCTGCGACGAAGTGAAGCCCGTGTACGCAACGACGGAAAGAGCCTCGTCGAGCTCGTTCTCGTACAGGTTGATAGATTGGAACGTCTGCTGCGAGAGGCCATCGTCGAGCCAGTAGGCATCGTTTACGGACAGCCCCTTGCAGACGTCCATGATCCCGAGCGTGTCGCCGGGCTCAAGGCCGGCCTGCTTCAGGATCTCGACAACGAACGCCCGGTTCTTCGGAACGGCTCGCGAGCGCATCCACTCGACAAGAGCGGCACCCGATTGGTTGCAGACAAGCGAAAGCGGAAAGACGGGAAGAAGGTCTTCTGCAACGTTTTTCACGACGGCGCTTACGGAGCCAAAAGAGTCGACAAACGCGTCGAACTCAACGAGCGGAGTATCGTATATTTTAAGCGTGTAGTGTCGCTTTCTCATGGATCCACCCCGGCGGTCAAGCTGCCTGTATCCCGATTACACCAGCGGGGGGCGCGATCATAACAAAGGCGACGCTTGCTCTGCTTGGGCTGCCGGAGCTGTCCGAGCATGCAGCTGAGACCATGTTTCATCAAATACATAATTCCAGTTCAGCGAAGCGCTGCAGGCCGTTCTAAGACCCCGTTTTACATGCTGCGGGGTATTCGAGGTACACGGCGCGCATACACGGCGCGCATAAGCCTCACGAATTATGTTTCGCACAAAGGTCGCGGGCGCGTACGCTCAACGAGGCGGCAGCGTAGCGCGTGCCGTCGGATTCGACGAAGATGCGGTCCTGCTTGATGCGGCATCTCTCGGCGAAATCCTGCTCGACGCGCTCAAACGAGCTGAGGACAAGCTCGCTTTCCGCAGCTGCGGCAAGCATCGCCGCACGCCGACGGTCCGCCTCCTCGATGCGGCGCTGCTGGCTCACGCTCACCTGCGTGAGGTCGAAGAACCGCCGCGCAGGAAACAGTCCGTTGACGAACCCTGCGGCGTAGACGACCTCGAAGCTGCGACCCGCCACGCCCCCGATGTCCACAACCTCCACGCCTCCTTCTTGCGCCTGCGCGTTGAAGAACTGGAGCCGCTCGAGCTCGTCAAGCATCGCGCGCGGCGTCGCGCCCTCCCCGAGCGCGTACAGCGGCCGAAGCGTCGCGCGAGCGCGAGCGCGGTCGGCATCGTCGGTCGCAAGGCACGCGGTTAGGCGCTCGAGCAGGTCAGACCCCGTCCTGCCCGCGCAGCTGCCCGCAAGGGCCCCGAACTCGCGAGCCGCCGGGGACCGCTTCGCCGCCTCGGCGAAGCGCGCATGAGGGTCTCTTTCCTGCTCGCGCTCGCGGAAGGGGACGATCTCCCTGCTGCGCCCGAGGTAGTCTCCGAACCCGACCCAGCAGCGCCACGCGGCGGAGTCCTGCACATCGTCGATGAGCCGCAAGGCGGTCACCACCCGCAACGCGCACGAGCGCGCAAGATCGCGCACGTCGTCGCGCAGGACAAGCGGGCCGAACGAGCCGCCCGCATCGACGCCGCGCTCCTTGAGAGCCCGGCCCATCCGAGCAAACCACCAGGGGTGGAAGCACACCACCGCAATCCGGTCGGGCGGAGTTCCCGAAACGATGCGCGCCCTGACCGCATCCGCCACCCCGTCGATCTCGTCATCGGGGTCTTCCCACGCAACCGTCCTCACGACCGGCGGGGACGAGGGAGCTACCTGGAGAACCCGGGCTTCGGGGTTGATGCGCAAAAACTCATCTGCCCCTTGTGCGTACGGGTACGAATCGTGGACCTCGGATGCGCAGGAGGGATCCGCCGCCACGGTGACGGACTCGAGCGCAAGCGCGTTGAGAAGCAGCTGCGAGGCGCGGCTTAGGCACTCGTACGCGACCGCGACGACGTGACGCCTGCCGAAGCGCCCGGCAAGCCCCGGCACGGCTCGCACCGCCTTAAGCGCCAGGTTGCTCGCCTGAGGCTCGATGATCGCGCCAAAATAGGACAACTCGGCCCCGATCATGGCGACCAGATCGTGCTCCTCAACGGTGACGAGCCAGTCCTCGCTCTCGTCGGCAAGCTCCGTCCACCCGCGGTACAGAAACTTGAGCACCTCCCGCAGCCTCTTCGGCCGCATGCCGATGGTTTTGAGGTCCTCGAGGACGAAGTCGAGCTCGAACGCCGAAAGCAGCCGGGGCCGACCGGAGGAGAACGCGCACCCTGCGGCTTTCTGGGCCGCATCATCGGCGAGGATGCGGAAGGCAAGCGCTCGGGCGCACGTCGCCTCGACGCGCGATGCCGCCTGCCGAAGCGCACCGTCTGCCCGCTGCGCAAGCTCACGGGAAAACGCTTCGGCAGACCTCGGCGTCGGGCAGACCGCAACCACCTCGGCAGGGTCGGCCCCCCGCCGCAGAAGCTCGACCACCTCCTCGGCAGCACATTTCAGGCGATCAGCCCCCGTGCCGCCGAGGTGGAGGGTCGCGCGCCGCTGCCCGACCAAACGCGGATCCAGCTTAAGGTAGTCGCCGACAGACGCACGCTTCAGCTGCTCTTTCGTCGCGCCTCTCGCCACGCTTACATCACCTTCTGTCCGACAGCTCGGACGAGTCCGGCAAGGAGGACGCCCGCCGGTCGCCGGAAGCGCCTGCCCACAGTGCCAGCTTGATGGCGCCCGCCGGGCAGTTCTCCACGCAGGCGCGGCACTTCGTGCACTCGCTCACCGACGCCTCGGAAAGCTCTGGGTGGCGCGGGTCGATGCGCTCAGGGCACACCTTCCCGCACACGCCGCACGAGACACCCGACGACGTCTCGAGGCATACCGCGTCGTCGATCTTCGGGCGGAAGAAGCGGCCCGCCTTCGCAAGCAGCGACGCGAGGGCCGACAGCGGGCAAAACGTCGAGCACCACTTCCTGAAGAATACGACCTCAATGAGCAAAAGCGCCGGCACGATGACGACCGACCAGGTAAGGTCGCCCGCGCCGAACAGATTGATGATCAAAAAGATCGTCGCGAAGCTCAAGCCCACCGGGCATACGAGGCAAAAGACCGGAAAACCGAATACCGCCGCCGTAAGCAGAGACCCGCCCAACACGATGTGGCGGGAGTCCACGACGCTGCCGCGCTTCTTGCCGCACGCCGCGCACCCCGCACCCGCGATCAAGGCCCGCTCCTCGTCTGCAAGCGGCGCGACATGCTGCTCGCCACCCTCGCCTTCCTCCTGCGCATCTCCCGGACGGGAGGGCCCGCGCGCGAAGAGCGTGCGCAGCTTGGATACGACGGGCACCGGGCACACCCATCCGCACAGCGCGCGCCCGAACACGACGAGCAGCACGACCCCGATGCCGAGCGCGACAACGACGTGCACGACGACAGTTTTCGACGCAAGCAGCGTCGAGAGGGCGCCGAGCGGACAGATGAGCGATATCGTCGACCATCCGAACGACGACAGCGTCCCAACATCGACGTGAGCGACGTATGCGACCGCCGCGACAGCGAGCACGGCGCTCGGGACGATCACCCTGAGCTTGCCTGACTTCATGCCGCCTCACCCCCGTTTTGGAACGAGCCGACGAGGTTTCCCTCGGCATCGAGCGCGCGCACCTTGATCGCGCGATCACCCGTCGTCGAGGACACCGAGGCGCTTGTCAGCGAGACGCAGACCGCCTCGCACGCCCCGCAGCCGCAGCAGAGATCGGCGATCACGGCAGGATACCCGTTCTCGCCGAGCTCGACCGCCTCGTACGGGCAGGCGTCGTAGCAGAATTTGCAGCCGATGTCGCGGTACGCAACGCACGACCCCGTGTCGATCTCCGCCTTCCCGAGGATCGTCGTCTCCGGCACGGCATCGGCGGCAAGCGTCAGCGCACCCGTCGCACACGACGCCACGCACAGAGGCGTGTCGTCCCCGTACCCTTCGCACCACGTGCAGTAGCGCGACGAGAAATCGAGTTTGGGCGTGCGGTGCGACAGGATGCCCTCCTCGATGCCCGCCATCACGACGACATGTTCCGG
>CAZBEP010000093.1:0-5164 GCA_964490925.1 uncultured Eggerthellaceae bacterium
TGTGGCTCTCTTGCGTATTCGTTTCGTCGTGCTACAATGCAACGGTTTCTGATCACGCATGTCCGCGCGACCGGCGCCGCGAGTGGCCACTCGGAAAAGGCTGCGGCACGTCCGGGACGACCGCGGGCAGAGGGCTAACGAATGGAGAGTGCGACATGAAAGTCGGTATTTCCACGCTGCTCGAAGCCGGAGCGCATTTCGGGCACCAGACCCGCCGCTGGAACCCCAAGATGGAGCCCTATATCTTCGGGAGTCGCGGCGACATCTACATCATCGACCTCAAACAGACGCTTATCGGCCTCGACCAAGCCTACAGCTTCGTTTCCGAGACGGTGCGCAAGGGCGGCACGATCCTGTTCGTCGGCACGAAGAAGCAGGCGCAGGAGCCCGTCGCCGAGGCGGCGAACCGCTGCGGCATGCCCTACGTGAACGCCCGCTGGCTCGGCGGCATGCTCACGAACTTCGTGACCATCCGCGCCCGCGTCAACCGCATGGAAGAGCTCGAGGCGATGGACTCCGACGGCCGCATGGCGCTGCTTCCGAAGAAAGAGCAGATCAAGCTTCGCAAGGAGCTCGCGAAGCTCCAAATCAACCTCAACGGCATCCGCAACATGAAGCGCGTGCCCGAGGCGGTATTCGTCATCGACACGAACCGAGAGGCCATCGCCGTCCACGAGGCGCAGCGCCTTGGCGTGCCGATCGTCGGGACGCTCGACACGAACTGCGACCCGGACGAGGTTGACTACGGCATCCCGGCAAACGACGACGCCATCCGCGCAGTCCGCCTGCTCGCGGACTTCGTTGCCGACGCCGTCATCGCCGGCGGCGTGGCGCCCGTGACGGCCGCCGAGATGGCCGCCCCCGCCGAGGCCGCTCCGGCCGCCGCGCCTGCGCCCGAAGCAGCGCCCGCGCCCGCTGCCGAGGCGCCGGCCGAGCCCAAGGCCGAATAACGAAACGCGCGGGCCGCACGCTCGCTATGGACCCACGGAAGGAAGGAACACCCATGGCTATCACCGCCGCTATGGTGAAGGAGCTCCGCGAGATGACCGGAGCCGGCATGATGGAATGCAAAAAGGCGCTCACCGAGGCCGAGGGCGACATGGACAAGGCCGTCGACGTGCTCCGCACGCGCGGACTCGCCGCCGTCGCGAAGAAGGCCGGCCGCGCCACGGACGAGGGCGTCGTCATGGCCGTCGTGTCCGAGGACGGCGCCTCCGGCGCGCTCGTCGAGCTCAACTGCGAGACCGACTTCGTCTCGATGAACGAGAAGTTCAAGTCCTACGCCGAGCGCATCGCCCGCGCGGCGCTCGCCGCCAAGCCGGCCGACCTCGACGCCTTGAAGGCCGCCGAGGAGGGTGGCGAGACGGTCGAGGCCATCGTCACCGACGCCATCCACGTGATGGGAGAAAACGTTCGGATCGCGCGCTTTTCCGTCGTGGAGGCGGGTGCCGTGTCGTCCTACATCCACATGGGCGGCAAGATCGGCGTGCTCGTGGCGTTCGACGTCGAGGGCGTCGACGCCGCCTCCGAGGGCTTCATGGCCTACGGCCGCGACATCGCCATGCAGGTGGCCGCCGCGAACCCGATCGCCGCGAACCGCGATTCGGTCGATCCGGCCGTCGTCGAGCACGAGAAGGGCATCTACGCCGCACAGGCCGCCGACACCGGCAAGCCCGAGGCCATCCGGGAGAAGATCGCCGCAGGGCGCCTCGAGAAGTTCTACAAGGAGCAGTGCCTTGTCGAGCAGGACTTCGTGAAGGATCCCGACAAGACGGTCGCCCAGTACACCGACGAGGCGTCCCGGCAGCTCGGCGGCTCCATCGAGATCGTCGGCTTCGAGCGTTTCGCGCTCGGCGAGGGGGCGTAAGCAGCGCCGTCCGCCGCAACCGCAGCGCCGCCGCACTGCCTGCTGGCGGCATGCGGCCGGCTCCGCGCCGCAGCCGCGCGGCCGGCCTGCGCGTGCGGCTCGCAGGCCGCGCCGCCGCGTTCCGCCCCGCGCCGCCCGCCGCAACTGCGGCGCCGTCCCGTTCTGGTTTCATCGTGGAAGCGCCGGCCGCGCCGCCGGCGTTTCCTATAATGGCGCCGATGAGAAACCACGCGCAGGCCGTGCCGTCAGGGCCGGGGGGAGCCAGTCATGTCCGAAGAAGTTATCGTCGTGCGCGGAAACGGAGCGCTCGCGGGAGAAGTCGCCGTCTCGGGGGCGAAGAACTCCGCGCTCAAGCTCATCCCCGCCGCGCTGCTCGGGTGCGGCAGGACGGTGCTTCGCAACGTTCCGCTCATCTCGGACATCGACCTCATGTCGGATCTGCTTCGCCGCCTCGGCGCCGTCGTCGAGCGCGACGGCCATGCGCTGACCGTAGACACCTCGTCGGTGGCCGGGTGCGAGGCGCCCTACGGGCTCGTCTCGAAGATGCGCGCGAGCATATCGGTCTTAGGCCCGCTCATCGGCCGATTCGGCCGGGCGCGCGTCGCCATGCCGGGGGGCTGCCAGATCGGCGCCCGCAAGATCGACATGCACCTGGCGGGTCTCGAGAAACTCGGCGTCCGCTTCAAGATCGACCACGGCTTCCTCGAGGCGTCCGCGTCCGGCGGCCTGCGCGGGACGCATGTCGCGCTCGACTTCCCGAGCGTCGGAGCCACGGAAAACCTCGTCATGGCGGCCGTCGTCGCCTCTGGGCGCACGGTCGTCGACAACGCGGCGCGCGAGCCCGAGATCGTCGACCTGTGCGGTTTCTTGTGCGCGATGGGCGCGCGCATCGAAGGCGCGGGATCCTCGACCATCGAGATCGAAGGGGTTCCGCTCGACGACATGCATCCGTGCGAGTACGCGACGGTCGGCGACCGCATCGAGGCGGGAACGTTTCTCGCGGGCGGCGCGCTCACGGGCGGCCCGCTGAGGGTTTCCGGCATCGACCCGGCGTTTTTGCGCGTCGCTCTCATGAAGCTCGAGGCGATGGGCTGCGACGTCTCCACCGACGCCGACAGCGTCGCGGTGTCGCGCACAGGCCCGCTTCGTGCGACCGACATCCAGACGCTTCCGCACCCGGGGTTCCCGACCGATCTCCAAGCCCAGTTCATGCTGCTCGCCTCGCTTGCCGAGGGAAGCTCGGTCATCACCGAGAACGTGTTCGAGAACCGCTTCATGTTCGCCGCCGAGCTGCGGCGCATGGGCGCCGACATCGCCATCGAGGGCCACCATGCGCTCGTCCGGGGCGTGCGCGCGCTCCAGGGAGCCCCCGTGTCGGCCACCGACCTGCGAGCCGGGGCGGCGCTCGTGCTCGCGGGCGTCGCGGCGGAGGGCGTGACGGAGATCCACGGCGTCGGCCATATCGATCGGGGATACGAGGACTACGTCGGCAAGCTCGCGTCCCTCGGCGCCGACGTGAGGCGGGAGACCGTCGAATATGACCGGGAATAGGGGAGTCGGCGTGCGCGTGGCGTCGCGCAAGCGGGCGACCTCAACCGTGCGGCAGTCGCACCGCATGTCCCGCAAGATGCGCGGCGCCGAGGTCACCCCCGGCTCCTTGCGCGAAACGTCGGAGGGCCGCATGCGCCGCAACGACGACCGCTTCGCCGCAGACGTGCGGCGCGCGTCGCTGATGCGGCGGGCGCTCCTCAACGCCGCCGTCGCCTGCGCCGTCGTGGCTGCCGCCGCAACTGCGGCATGGTTCGCCTTCTCGGCGTCCGTCTCCGACAAGCTCGCGCTCGAAGACGAAGAGGCGGCGGCCGCCTTGGTTGCGGCGGAGGCCGGCGAGCCGTACTACGCGCTCCTCGTCGCCGACCTCGACGACTCCGACTCCGCGTTCGTCCCCGACGCGATCGTCCTCGCGCGCGTCGACGAGGAGGCGCGCGCCGTCACCCTCGTGTCGATCCCGGCCGAGCTGCGCGTGTCGCTTTCCGACGGGGAGCGCCACCATCTGCGCGACGCGGTCGAGGTCGGGGGGGAGGCCGAGCTCATCGAGGCGGTCGCGGACTTCGCGGAGGTCGACATCTCCCATTACGCGCGGACGGACGCGGCGGGCATCTCATCGCTCACGGACTACCTGGGAGGGGTTTCCGTCGAAGTGGTGGAAGACGTCGACGACCCCTCGGCGGGCAGCGCCTTCATCGCATCCGGCATGCAGACGCTTTCCGGCTCGCAGGCGCTCGTGCTGCTGCGCGCGACGAACTACTCCGACAGCGTCCAGGGCCAGGCGGACAACCAGCTCGCGTTCCTCGCCGCGCTGATCGAGCGCGTCGTCTCCGCCTCCGGCCTTGAAAGCTTCCTGCAGCTCGACAGCATCGCCGAGTTCGCCTCGACCGACCTAGGGGCCGCCGGCGCCCTCGCCGCGTTCCGCGCGCTGCGCGGGCTGTCCGCCTCGTCGGTGCTCACCGGCGTCGTTCCCGGATACGAGGCGACCTACGACGACGTTTCGTACTATGTCGCCGACTCGACGTCGTGGGGGTCGATGATGGAGCGCGTGGAGGCGGGCGAGGATCCCTCCGTCGACGAGGTCGCCGTCGCGGCGGCCTCGGTGGATCCGGAAAGCTTCGAGGTCACCGTCCGCAACGGCTCCGGCATCACCGGAGGCGCTGCGGCGATCTCGGAGGTCCTTGTTGCCGCCGGGTTCCAGGTCGTCGAGACCGGCAACGCCGACAGCTACGTCTACGACGAGACGCTCGTCGTCTATCAGGACAGCGACTACGAGGCCGCCGCCGAATCCGTCGTGCAGGCCCTCGGCGTCGGCCGCGTCGTCGCCTCTAACGGCTACTACACCTTCGACACCGACGTTCTCGTCGTGATCGGCAACGACTGGATGCCGGTCTTGTAAAGGCCCGCCCTGCGGAGCCGCAGGCGCGCTGTGGTATCATCGGGCGCGACGAGTCGTGAACCGCTTGGCAAGATAGGAGAATCGCATGGTTGATCGAAACGATGTTGCGGCGGTGCTCGAGCTTCTGCGCCCGTCGCTGCAGGCCGACGGCGGCGATGTCGAGCTCGTGGGCGTCGACGAGGACGGCGTGGTGACCGTCGAGCTCCAAGGCGCCTGCAAGGGCTGCCCGATGTCCCAGATGACGCTTGCGAACGGCGTCGAGCGCATCCTCAAGGAGCGCGTTCCGGGGGTCACGCGCGTGGTTCCGGCGATGGGCGCGCAATAGCCGAGCGGGTCTGCCCCGCCGCGCCGGC
>CAZBEP010000093.1:5264-6975 GCA_964490925.1 uncultured Eggerthellaceae bacterium
CGCGCGGATTCGTTTCGCGGCGAGGCGGTCGGCGATGGCGAGCGTTGGAATCGGGAGGGCGGCGAAGAGGAAGGCGGTCGGCGATGGCGAAGTGCTGGGAGACGCGCGGATGCGACGAGGAGATGCAGGGCCGCTGCCCGCATAACGTTCCCGGAGAGCCCTGCCCGGCAGAGTGCCACTACGCCGCCTGCCACCGACCGACCCACAAGGTCGCGACCGACATGGCCGTCATCCTCAACCCCGACCTCGACTACGATGCCTCCGTCAAGCAGGTCTGCCGCGTATGCGAGTTCTTCCTTTCTAAGGGCCCCGAACTCGGCTCGGAGCGTACGCACGGCGCGCGGCGCGCGGGAAGTCCCACGCGCTTTCTGCTCTGACGCGCACATCCGCCGTCGGCGCGCGGCGGCGCTGCTACAATGGACGGGGGAGAGGGTGGATGCGGGAAGGCAGGCGGCCATGGGACAGACGATAGCGTGCCCGGCGTGCGGCGCGCGCGGCATCGACGTGTGTTCCTACGATTCCATGATGGTTGTGCGCCGCGACCTCGCCCTGTTCAAGGTCGAGTGCCCGTCGTGCCGCGCGACGGTGTCCTCGCTTCAGGCCATCCCCGCCCAGCTTCGCGAGGAAGTGCGCTTCGCCGCCCTCGAGGCGGGCGCCGGTATGGGGGCGGAAGGCTAGCCCCGCATGCTCGACGCGATCTACCGCGCGCTCGACCCCGTCGCGTTCACCGTGGGTCCCCTCGCCGTTCGCTGGTACGGCATCGCGTACCTGCTCGGCTTCGCGTGCGCGGCGCTCGTGCTCTTCCGCACGGCGCGGCGCTGGCGCGTCAATATCGACGCGGACGCCCTGCTCCTCGTCATGCTCTGCATCATCCTCGGCGTGCTCGCCGGCGCCCGCCTCGGGTACTGCCTGTTCTACGGCAACGGCTATTACCTTGCGCACCCCATCGAGATCTTCGTGCTGTGGAACGGCGGCATGAGCTTTCACGGGGGGCTTCTCGGATGCCTTGTCGGGGGCGTCGTCGCGGCGCGGCTCACGCGCATCCCGTACCTCACCCTCGCCGACCTCGGAGCCGTTGCCGCGCCGATCGGGCTGTTTTTCGGGCGGTGCGCGAATTTCGTGAACGGGGAGCTGTGGGGCGCGGTGACGGATCTTCCCTGGGGCGTCGTGTTCGGGGGCACGGCCGGCGACCTCCCGCGGCACCCGAGCCAGCTCTACGAGGCGCTGCTCGAGGGAGCCGTCCTGTTCGCGGTCCTGTTCGCGCTCTCCCGCAAGACGCCGCCGCGCCCGCGCGGGACGTTCCTCGGCCTTTTCCTCGTCATGTACGGCGTGTTCCGCTTTGCGATCGAGTTCGTCCGCGAGCCCGACGCGCAGCTCGGCTACCTCTGGGGCGACTGGCTCACGATGGGTCAGCTCCTCTCGGCGCCGCTCGTCGTTGCGGGCATCGCCCTGATCGCGTGGGCCGCCCGCGCGAAGCGGCCGCAGGGCGGCTGCGGGTAGCCGCGCTCGCGCGGGGCGCGCCTGTGGTGCGGACTGGGGGTGGGGCGAATACCCTCGACCTGCCGAAAGCCCTGGCACTCGCAGGCTCTTCAGCGGGCAGCCCCTCGGCGCACGCACGAGAACCCTCCGGAAGGCTCGTAATCTGCGGTTTGGGAGGAATCTCTCACTCCGCATGACGCGCCGGCGCGGCTCGCCTGCGGCGTTTCCCCAG
>CAZBEP010000094.1:0-6968 GCA_964490925.1 uncultured Eggerthellaceae bacterium
CCCCTCTCAAAGCCCCTCTCAAGGCCCTTATTCGCAGCTTTTAAGCTTGGTTGCAGAGGGGCTCGCGGGCGCCGCGCACAGATCGAGCGGGCGCTCGATGAAGCAGCCTGAGACGAGCTCGATGATGTTCACCGGTCGCTTTCCCCCGTCGAGCAGCCCTGCGTCGCAGGCGGTGCAGTAGCAGACGACGTCGTCTGCCGGAATGCGCTCGGCATGCTCGCGAAGCAGGCGGGGGATCTCTTCCTCGGCGCGCGGCACGAACATCCCGCGCGCGGGAGCGTCGATGCCGTAGCGCTGCGGCGCAAAGCCCCGATCCTGATCGGGAGCAGCCTTGAAGCCCGAGGCGCCGCAATAGGTCGAGCGCTCGCGCGCATCGGGCGCCTCGACGACGGCGATCCCCATCTTGCGAAGCAGACTGCGGATCGCGTCTTGCACATCGGCGCGATCATAGGAGCGCCCGCAGTCCTGCACCGACACGGTCATGTTGCGGTCGCGATAGTCGGGCAGCGGGAAGTCGGGATCCGCGTCGATGAGCGGCCAGACGCTCTTGACGCCCGCGCAGTGCGCATCCTCGTCGATCATCGCCATGCAGTTCACGCACACGCACACCGCTATGTCGTCGGACGTGAGCCCCTGGTGCTTCACGCGGCAGCAGCCCGTCACCTCATCGGCATAGCCGCAATCGATCACCTGCTTCTTAAGCCATGCGCTCGCCTCGGGGTAGCGCGCCTTCACCTTGCACCCCGGAAAGAACACCCTCGCCATGCCTTATCCCTCCTCTGTTTCCCCTAGTCCCGCGTGAGCTTGCGATGCTCCGCAGCCATGCGAGGGCACCGAAAACCAGTGTAGCGCATAGAGCGGGGAAACCGAGCCGTGCGCAGCGGACGGAAAGCAGGCAGACCGCAGCCCGGTCGAGCGCTTATTCGGGGTTGGCCGGGTTGGCCGCGGTTGCCGGGTTGGCCGCCCCTCCGCCCCTCAAAGTCCTCAAGGCCGGCCAATGCGCTCCGCTCGCTTGAGCCCCGTGCCGTATCGGCCGGCCGCGCACGCCGCATCGACGCGCGCGACCGCGTTTCGTCGGGGCTTCGCTCGGAGGCGCTGCGGCGCGGTCAGAGGGAACGCGGGTGCCGTCTCGGGGTCTTTCGCGCACGCTTCGGGGCGCGGCGCCGCGCGCGACTCGCCCCCGCTCGGTGGCGGTTCAGCGTACGCGCTGCTATACTTCCATACTTGCATGACCGAAAAGGACGGTGCGAGATGATGGAAACGCCGAGTCCCGCGATCGCCATTGTCGGGCGCCACAACTCCGGAAAGACGACGCTTATTGAGAAGCTGATCGCCGGCCTCGTGGCGCGCGGACTCGACGTGGGCAGTATCAAACACCATAGCCACCAGGGCTTCGACATCGATCACCCCGGCAAGGACTCCTATCGCCACCGCGCCGCCGGCGCGTCCGAGACGGTCATCGCGGCGCCCGGGCAAATCGCCCGCATCAAGACGATCAGCGGCGAGGCGGAGTGCTCAGAGATCGTGCGGAGCATGCCCGGCCACGACATCGTCGTCGTCGAGGGCTACCGCAAAAGCGGCCTGCCGACGATCGAGGTCATGCGCGCGGCGAACCCGGCCGACGCGCGGGTCGCCGCTGCGTTCGCCGAGGGCGCGCGCGCCGGATGGAGCCTCGGAACCGACTTTACGCAGGAGTCGCGGCGCACGGGCTTCGAGCGCCCGGCCGAGGACGAGTCTCGGGCGGAGCTTGCGGGAGCCGCCGCCCGCTGGGCGCTCGCCGCAGATGCGAGCGACGCGAAGGCCGATGCCGCCGTAGCGGCGCGGGCGGCCGAAGACCTCGTCCGCAAGATGCCGACATCCGACACCGTCGCCGTCGTCACGGACATCCCCGAGGCGCGCGAGGCGGCGGCGGTCTACGGTATTCCCGCGTTCGGCCTCGACGACGCGGCCGACCTCGCGGCCTTCGTCGAGCGGGCCTACGCGCGCCCGCACGTGACGGTCGTGATCCAGGCGGGCGGCGAGAGCCGCCGTATGGGGCGCAGCAAAGCGACGGTTTCCTTCGCGGGGCGCCCGCTCATCTGCCGGCTCGTCGAGCGCCTTTCGCCAGCGGCCGACGAGCTTGTCATCACGACGAACGAGCCGGAAAACCTTGCCTTTCTTGACGACGAGTATCCCGAGCTCGGCATCAGGCTCGTGCGTGACGAGTTCGAATACCGCGGCGCCCTCCCCGGGCTCTACACAGCCCTCACGGCGGCGAGCCACCCGTATGTCGCCGTCGTCGCCTGCGACATGGTGTTCGCGAGCGCCTCGCTCGTCGTCACCGAGGCGATCGTCATGAACGAAAGCGGCGCCGACGTCGTCGTGCCCGTGAACAAGCACGGCTACGAGCCCTTCCATGCGATCTATCGCCGCGACGCGTGCCTGCCTGCCGTAAAAGAGGAGATCGGAAAGGGCGAAAGGCGCGCCCAGGCGATCTTCGGCAGCGTCGAGGTCTACGAGCTGTCGCAGGAGCGCGTGCTCGAGGCCGAGCCGATGGGCGGTTGCTTCATCAACGCGAACACCCCCGAGGATCTCAAAGCCCTCGAGGACTCCCTTCTCGACTAGGGGCGTCGTGCCGAAGCTCGCCGACATCATAGAGATCGCCGAGTCGATGCGAGCCGAGCGCATCCACGTGGTTCCCGCGCGCTGCTCGGCGGTGCGCCATCGCAGGGCGACGTGCCGGCTGTGCGTAGACGCGTGCATCACCGACGCCATATCCGTCGGGCGGAACAAGGTCGAGATCGACCCCGACCTGTGCGTCTCGTGCGGTTCGTGTACGACGGTATGCCCGACGGAGGCGCTCGTGCCGCTTGACCCGACCGACGCGGCGCTCGCCGAGCGCGCGGCGGCGTCGCGGGAGGCGTGCGGCGGCGAGGCGGTGGTAGCCTGCGCGCGCATCGCGTCGCGCCGCGAGGCCGACCCCGCGCGGTTTGCCGAGGTGCCGTGCCTCGCGCGTGTGGACGAGGGACTGATCGTGGGGCTCGTCGCCGACGGCGCGCGGGCGGTCGCGCTCGTCGACGGCACGTGCGAAACGTGCAAGCATCGCGCCGCCGACCCCGCGATCGGTTTCACCGTCGATGCGGCGAACGAGATCCTCGAGGTCATGGGTTCTCACGCGCGGGTCGTCCGGGCGTCGGCGTTCCCGGAGTCCGCGCTTGACGACGACGCTTCGCAGCTGTACGGCTCGTCGCGGCGCGGGTTCTTCGGCCAGGCGACGGGCGCGGCGAAAGACGCCATGGGCAAGACGGTCGAGCACGTGCTCCTGTCGAGCGCAGCGAGCGTTCCCTCGCTGCGCGACATGCTCAAGGTCGGCGACGACGGGGCGCTTCCCCAGGTCGACTCGGAGCGCCACACGGTGCTGCTCGACGCGATGGCCGAGCTGGGCGCCCCTGAGTCCGACGAGCTGTTCACGCGCCGCTTCGGCTGCGTGTCCATCGACCGCGAGAAGTGCAACTCGTGTGCGATGTGCACGGTGTTCTGCCCGACGCACGCCCTCGTAAAGACCGACGACGAGCCGACCGAGAAGGGCGGCGTCGTGCTCGAGTTCTCCGCGATGCTGTGCGTGCAGTGCGGCCTGTGCCGCGACGTGTGCATGAAGAAGTGCCTCGAGGTGTCGCCGGCGGTTCCGACGGCCGACCTGTTCGACTTAGAGCCTCGCGTATTCGACCTGCCGCGTTCTGCGCGCGGCAAGAGCTATTTCGCCCGCAGGTAGGCGGGTCGCCCTCTGCGCGGCGGCCGATGCCGGCGATCCGACCCGTTTTCGCCGCAAAACGACGAGTAGGGCACGCCGCCGGGCGCCGCAGAGGCGTTCATCGCTTGTTAGGCTGGATCAAAAACAATTCCGAACAGGTGTTTCTCTGCGGCGTTCTCGCGGTGTCCGGCATCGTGCGCACGCCACGGCCCTTTCCCCGTGCCTTACCCGCAAAAAACTGGCGAGTTTGCTGCCATGTCGTGGCGCGACCCCTCAGAGGAGGCCGACGACAGCGCGCGAGGCGTTCGCCCTGCTGCCGACAGCGCGCGGACGACGGCGAGTGCGGCCGTCCGACCGTATGCGGGTGTGCTATACTTTCCTACGCTTTAGCGCGGTAGAGCACGAAAGCGGCGTGCGATGCGGGCCGCTGGACACGAGGGACTTGGGGCGCCGCGCGTGTGGAGTCAAGGAGGATGCCATGCTGAAGAAGAGGATTGCGGCGCTTGCCGTCGCCTGCGCGGCGTTTGCGTTCGGCGGTGCGCTGCTTGTCGGCTGCTCGAGCACGTCTGCGGAGGACGACGCGGCTGCGGGCGACTCGTCCGCTGCCGCAGACGTCTATACACTCGTCGTAGGCTTCGACCAGAACTATCCGCCGTACGGCTTCATCGGGGACGACGGCGAGTACACCGGCTTCGACCTCGACCTCGCGCAGGAGGTCGCCGAGCGCAATGGCTGGGAGTACGAGGCGGTCGCCATCGACTGGGATGCGAAGGACGCCGAGCTCAACAGCGGCACGATCACCTGCATCTGGAACGGCTTTACGATGGAAGGCCGCGAGGGCCAATACGCGTTCTCCGAGCCGTACATGCTCAACGAGCAGGTCGTCGTCGTGCGCGCCGACAGCGAGATAGAGGACGAGTCCGGCCTTGCGGGCGCGGCCGTCGTCACGCAGGTCGATTCGGCCGCGCTCGACGTGCTCGAGGGCGACCAGGCCGACCTTGCAGCGACGTTCTCCGCGCTCGAGACGATCGGCGACTACAACACGGCGTTCATGAACCTCGAGTCCGGCATCTCCGATGCCGTTGCGTGCGATCTCTCGATCGCCGAGTACCAGATGGCGGCGAACCCCGACGCATACAAGATCGTCGCGACGCTGTCGAGCGAGCACTACGCGGTCGGCTTCGCCCTCGGCGACGAGGAGACCGCCCAGATCGTAACCGAAACGCTCATCGAGATGTACGAGGACGGCACGATCGCCGAGCTGTGCGAGAAGTACGCCGACTACGGCATGACGATCGACAACTGGATCCTCGGCGTCTAGCCGTCGCGACAGGGACGATGCCGCAGGCGCCTATGACGGCGCCTCGCCGCGCGTTCGGTACGACGGCCTTCGGCAGAGCGGGGGCACGGGGCTCCATGCCGCACATGGCATGGAGCCCCGTTTGCGATTGTGCGGATGAGCCGCCGGGCGGCGCACGATGTGGCGGAGGGGCGATATGGACGTTTCGGCATGGCTGGACGGCATGCTCAACGGCATGACGTTCGAGACGATGATGGGCCTGCTCGGATCGGGTCTGGTGACCTCGATCCAGATTTTCGTCGTGACGCTTGTCGGTGCGCTTCCGCTCGGGGTCGTTGTCGCGCTTGCCCGCATGAGCAGGTTCAAGCCGCTCTCGCTCGTTGCCCGCTTCTACATCTCGGTCATGCGCGGCACGCCGCTCATGCTGCAGCTCATGGCCATCATGTTCGGCCCGTACTACCTGTTCGGCCTGCAGCTCGGATCCGGCTGGCGGCTCACGGCGTGCTTCATCGGCTTCATCGTCAACTACGCGGCCTACTTCGCCGAGATCTACCGCAGCGGCATCCAGTCGATCCCGCGCGGCCAGTACGAGGCGGCCGAGGTCTTGGGGTACACGAAGGCGCAGACGTTTTTCAAGATCGTGCTGCCGCAGGTCGTCAAGCGCATCGTGCCCGCGATGGGCAACGAGATCATCACGCTCGTGAAGGACACGTCGCTGGCGTTCTGCATCGGCGTCGCCGAGATGTTCACGCGCGCGCAGGCGGTGGCCGCCTCGCAGGTGAGCATGCTGCCCTTCTTCATGGCGGCGATCATCTACTGGGTGTTCAACTTCATCGTCGAGATGATCCTGAACCGCGTCGAGAAGAAGCTGAGCTACTACCATGAGTAAGGAGCACGCCATGCAGGACGCCTCCCCTCCGCTGCTGCGCCTTGAGCACGCCCGCAAGAGCTTCGGGCGCACCGAGGTGCTGAAAGACATTTCGCTTTCGGTCGGGCGGGGCGAGGTCGTGGCGATCATCGGGCCGTCGGGTGGCGGCAAGTCGACGCTTCTGCGCTGCGCGACGCTGCTCGAGACGCTCGACGGCGGCGCGCTTGCGTACGGCGATCTCGTCGTCGCGCGCGACGAGGGCGGCACGTCCCGCTATGCCGGCAAAGGCGTCGTGCGGCAGGCGAAGTCGCGCTTCGGGCTCGTGTTTCAGAGCTTCAACCTGTTTCCGCACTATACGGTGCTCAAAAACGTGGCAGACGCGCCCGTGAGCGTGCAGAAGCGCCCGCGCGCCGAGGCCGAGGAGCACGCGCGCGAGCTGCTTGCGAAGATGGGCCTCTCCGGCAAGGAGGGCGCGGTGCCCTGCGAGCTGTCCGGCGGGCAGCAGCAGCGCGTCGCCATCGCCCGAGCGCTCGCGATGAACCCCGACGTCCTGTTCTTCGACGAGCCGACGAGCGCGCTCGATCCGGAGCTTACGCGCGACGTGCTCACGGTCATCCGCGACCTGGCGGCCGAGCGCATGACGATGGTCATCGTGACGCACGAGATGTCGTTCGCGCGCGACGTCGCCGACCGCATCGTGTTCATGGACGGCGGGCGCGTCGTGGAAGAGGGCACGGCGACCGACGTCGTGAACAGCCCGCAGCACGAACGCACCCGCGCGTTCCTCTCGCAGTACGAGGGCATCGGGTAGGGCGTCGGGAGGCGTCGGGTGGCACTCGGGGGCATCGGGGAGCGTGCCGGCGAAAAGTTCAGCGAAAAGTTCATCTTGACCGCAGGGGAGGTTCGGGTATACTGATTCTCGCACTTTTCGGGGCATTAGCTCAGCCGGGAGAGCGCATGGCTGGCAGCCATGAGGTCAGGGGTTCGATCCCCCTATGCTCCACCACTAAAACCGCAGGTCATCGAATGAATTCGAAATGAATTCGGTGGCCTGCTTTTTTGTGTTCTGG